>JAQULN010000236.1 GCA_028718575.1 Candidatus Krumholzibacteriia bacterium
CGAAACACCCTCAGGCAGAGGCGGTTGGCTCGGCGCCTGGGCTCTGGCCCACCGGCGCGCAAGCGGCGATCAGCCCATTGTTCGCGACGCGCAATAGTAGTGTCCGCCATGGTTTATGTCAATACGACCGCCGCCTGGACAGAGGGCAAGGCTTGTCCGCCGGGCGCCCGTTTCCTAACTTCAGCAAACGGTCCCGTCGCCGCGGAAATCCGTCTGGACACCCCGCGCGGCAGACCTTACCGTTAGTTATGGCCGACGCGCCGCGCGGTCGGCGGTGTTGGGTTGATGGGCCGCGCCACGGCGATGGCCAAGCCGTTTCTCATTACACGGACGAGGTACCCGGCATGATTTCAAGGCTGTACGTGGCGTTGATCTGGGTCACGGCGCTGCTCTTGACCGCGACGCCCGCCACCCCGCAGGACACGGCGGCCGATCCCCTCGAGGCGGAGAAAACGGTCGAACCTGAAACCTGGTCCGATTACTCCGTCAAGGCATACACGATCCAGTTCTTCGGCGGCCGGTTCGGGGGCGCCGAGTATCTCAGCCTGCCCGCGCAGCCCAATCCGCGCACCCGCGAGGAGATCGGCGCCAATCGCGTCATGGGCTTCGACGGCTCCTGGTGGGAGATCAACGAACTCGACTACAACATCTTCCAGGCGCCGATCAAGCGGATCGAGGACGGCACCACGTTCGGCATGAAGATCGGTTCCTACCTGGCAGACCACTTTCACGTCGACCTCGTATTTTCCTACACGCGGACCGAAGCAGTCTTGACCATGCTGAACACCGAGGATCGCTTCAGTCCTGTCCGCGAGGAAATCGACCGCGACACGAACGTGCAAATCTACCGCGGCGCGCTGCAGCTCATGTACGACCTCGATCAAGCGAACCTGTACGGCTTCCGCCCCTACGTCGGATTCGGTTTCGGCGGCATCATCAATCGCTTCAGCGTCCTCGACGACGTCGGCGAGCTGTACCTCGTCGGCACGCTGGGTTTCCGGCGCGAGATCTCCGGCCTCCTCTCGGGGTTTGTGGAGGGGAACCTGACCACGTTTTCGATGTCCCGGGAGGAACTGCACTACACCAAGAGCGTGACCTACTCGGACATCGCCGCCGGCATTTCGTTCTACCTGGACACCGTGCCTGCCGACATCCGCGCGCAACACGCCCTTCAGCAAGCAGAGAGCAAACGACGTCGTTGAAGCCGCTTGCGCGGCCGCCCCGGCCGCCGCAGCCTCGCGAGCGCGGCGCCGCGCACCTCAGCAACGGTCCCCACTATCCGGCGACCAGACAAAAGAAGCCGCCCGGCCTCTAGCCGGGCGGCTTTTCGCGACAGGGCCGCGCGGTTGTCCGCGCGTACGCCCCGGCCGGGGTCAGACCTTCTTGGCGGTCTTCTTGGCGACCTTCTTCTTGGCCTTCTTGGTCGCCTTCTTCTTGGCTACCTTCTTCTTGGCTACTTTCTTCTTGGCCTTCTTGGTCACCTTCTTCTTGGCTACCTTTTTCTTGGCAACCTTTTTCTTGGCAACCTTCTTCTTGGCTGCCTTCTTCACAGCCTTCTTCGCCGTCTTCTTGGCGACCTTCGTGCCGGTAGCCGCCGCTTGCAAAGTTCTCTCCTCCATCCTTGGACCTCGCTTGTCTGGTTGATCCTTTCGTCCGCTTCAGCTCTGCACCCCGGAACCGGGCGGACACTTCTGAGCTTGCAGCAGCGAAGACTACTGAAGCACGTGCATTATCTGGAGACGATAAAAACCATGTCAAGGACCATTCTGTAAGTTTCGAAAAAAAATTTCGTCCTACCCTGCCTCGACGATCATGCGCGGGCCGGTCGTCGCGGCGACGAACAGACGTCCGTCACACCGTGAGCACCGCGACGTCGCGCCGCAGAACGCAACCGTGAGGCGACGCGAGAAGCAATGCCCGGCGCACGCCGGCGCCGCGATCGATCGGCGCGCCGCGGCTCGCACGAGCGACCGCAGCGCGTCGGTCGCGCACCGCGCTCGCCAATAACGCCGAAGGCTCCCGTGTGGGAGCCTTCGTTACGCGCTGGTGCCCGGGGCGGGACTCGAACCCGCACGGCTTGTGGCCACTACCCCCTCAAGATAGCGTGTCTACCAGTTCCACCACCCGGGCCTAGCCAACCCGGCGCCGCTAGAATTCCTGGATCGGGGGCGCCGGCGAATCCGGTTGCAGCACGCCCTGCTCTTGCGCGTTCTCGAGCACGCTGCCGGCGGGTCGGGTCTGCGATCCCGACATCATGAACAGGGACAACGAGGTCACCATGAAACCGATCCCGCACCAGATGGTGACCTTGTGCAGCAAGGTGGTCATCCCGCGCGACCCGAGGATCTGCTGCGGAGCGCCACCGGCTCCCCCGAACGCCCCGGCCAGGCCGCCGCCCTTGCTGGACTGCAGAAGAACTGCAACACTCAGGACAACGCTGACCAAGATGTGGAGAATGACGAACAACACATACATGCCAAAGACTCCCGAAATCTGCCGCCACGACAGAGAAACCCCCTCGCCCACACCGCAGTGGCCGAGGGGATTGGAAGTTAACACAGCCGTTGCCGCATTGTCAACCCGACGCCGGCGGGCGGGACACGGCGCAGTCCAACTCGCCGCTTGGCCGCGACAGACGGCGCCGGCTCAGGCCTCGCTCAGCGCCGCGACCCCCGGCAATTCACGTCCGCCCATGAATTCCAGGGAAGCACCGCCGCCCGTCGAGACATGGCTGATCCTGTCGGCCAGGCCGAGCTTGTTCAGCGCCGCGATGCTGTCCCCGCCGCCGACGACGCTCGTCGCCCCTTGGGCCGTGGCTGCGACGACGGCGTCGCCGATCGCCTGAGTCCCAGCCGCAAAGACCGGGATCTCGAAGACGCCCAGCGGCCCGTTCCAGAAGAGCGCCCGCGAGCGCGCGACGATCTCGGAGAACGTGTCGATGGTTTGCGGACCGATGTCGAGTCCTTGCCAGCCGTCGGGGATATCCGAGACCAGCACCTGCCGGCGCTCGCCGTTTGCGCTGAAATCCGTCGATATCGTGACATCGGTCGGCAGCACTAGCTTGCCGCGCGTCTGCCGCGCTTTGTCGAGGATCGCCGCGGCAACTTCCAGGCTGGGCGCGTCCAACAGACTGTCCCCGATGTTCAGTCCGCTCGCTTTCAGGAAGGTGTAGATCATGCCGCCGCCGAGCAACAGGTGGTCGACGCGCTCGAGCAGATTGTTGATCACCTCCACCTTGCCCTCGACCTTGGCTCCGCCCAGAATCGCTGTGAACGGCCGCGCCGGAGCGTCGAGAAGGCCGCCGAGGAACGTGATCTCGCGTTCCATGAGCAGGCCGGCGTAGCGGCGCTCGAACCGCAGGGCCGCGCCGACGGTCGACGCATGCGCTCGGTGCGCGGCGCCAAAAGCGTCGTTGACGTAGACATCGCCGTGGGCCGCCAGAGCCGCCGCGAACGCGGCGTCATTGGCCGTCTCGCCCGCATGGAAACGTAGGTTTTCCAGCATGAGAATCTCGCCGGCCTGCAGGCCCTTCCGTTTGGCCTCGGCGTCGGGACCGACGGTGTCGACGGCGAACTTGACCGGCGCCGTCACCAACTCGGCGAGGCGATCAGCGGCCGGCCGCAGGGTAAACTCCGGTTTGATCTGCCCTTTCGGCCTTCCCAGGTGGCTCATCAGCACCAGGCTGCCGCCGCCTTGCAGCACGTGCCGGATCGACGGCAAAGCAGCGCGGATGCGCGTGTCATCGGTGATGGCGCGATTCTGGTCCATGGGAATGTTGAAATCGACCCGCATCAGGACGCGCTTGCCCCGGGGATCCAGCTGCGCCAAGCTCACTTTCTTCATGTTACCTCCTGTCTGCGACCGTCCGCCGGCGGCGCCGTCGCCGTCGAGCCGGCCGGCGCAAGACCATGGCCGCAGGCTACCGAGAGAGCCTCGCCGCTGTCAAGCAAGAGGCGCGCGGCCAGACCGAGCGCCGCACCCCAGGCCACCTGCCAGCCGGCGCTCGCCAACGCTGCCGCCGCCGCAAGGAGGGTGGCGCCCGTCGTCAGCAGGTCGTCCACCAACGCCAATCGCGGCGATTCACCCGGCCGCGGCGGCCGCGCGGCGAACGCGCCGGCCACGTTGCGCTCGCGTCCGGGCCCGGTCACGTCCTGGCTGGCTTGCTGCCTGGTCGCCCGACGCCTCACCAGGATATCGGCGCAAACCGGCATCGCGGCGGCCCGACCCGCCAGGCTGACCAGCTGCAGGGTCTGATCGAAACCGCGCTGGCGGCGCCGCCCGGCATGGAGCGGCAGCGGCACGAGCGCGGCCGGACCCGCCGCCGCCGCCGCGGCGTGCAGAACCGGCACCAGGATTTCCGCCAGCGGCCGCGCCAGGCCCCGCGCGCCGCGGTATTTCCAAGCACCAATCACGGTGACCAGGATCGCTGATTCGCGACAGGCGCCCCAGACCGGCAGGTGCGCGCAGGCACCGGCGCATGGTTCCTGTCGCCACGCATCGCGGCAGCGCGCGCAGAGGTGCGTCGCGTGCCAAGAGCGCAGGCCGGGCGCCGGGCCCGCTACCCCGGCGGCCCAGGCCGTTCGGCCCCGGCGCTCGCCGCAGGCCGCGCAGATTTCGGGCGCCAGGACGTCGAGCAGCGCCGCGCCGAGACTTTGCCAGTGCGGCAGATTCAACGGGTCACCGGCCGTTCGCCCCCGGCCGCGCGCGGGCGGCCCATAGCAAGACGTACAATCCCATTCCGAGCAACATCACGCTGAACCACTGATTGTTGCTCCAACCGAACAGCCACCGCTGAGTCGGCTCGTAGTAACGGGTGAAATCAACCGCGAAGCGCAAAACGCCGTACAGCAGCAGGAAGCGGCCCATGGTCTGGCCCGGCCGTTCGCTGCGGCGCTCCCACCAGAGCAACAGACCGAACAGCGCGAAGCCGGCCAGCGAGCTGTACAGCTGCGATGGATGCACCCCGACCGCGCCGAAGTGCCGCGTGGCCGGCGCGAAGGCCGGAAAGTGCACGGCCCACGGCAGGTCGCAGGGCAAGCCGTAACAACAGCCGGCCAGAAAGCACCCGATGCGGGTGATGCCGATGCCGAGCGCCACCGACGGCAGCATCACATCGGCGATCCGCAGGAACGACAGCCGGCGGCGGCGGCAGAATACCCAACTCGCCGCGACGGCGAGCAACAGTCCGCCGTAGAGGGTCAGGCCGCCCTCCGGAAAGGCGAACACTCGCAACCAGCGTCCGGAAAACTCCTCTAGGTGCGTCAGGACATACACGAGCCGGACGCCGATGATGCTGGTCAAGAGAATCACAAAGCTCAGATCGTAAATGGTCT
>JAQULN010000237.1 GCA_028718575.1 Candidatus Krumholzibacteriia bacterium
GTCGTTGTTCACCTCGCGCTGGTTGACGATGCACTTCTTGTGCTGATGCACATACTCGATCGGATCCTCGATCGTGATGATATGGCCGCCGCGCGTCTGGTTGATCGTGTCAACCATGGTCGCCAGCGTCGTGCTCTTGCCGCTGCCCGTCGGGCCCGTGACCAGAATCAAGCCCTGCGTGCGTTGGATCAGCTCGCGGCAGACCTGTGGCAGCCCAAGGTCTTCGAAGCCGAGGATGGTGTAGGGAATCTGACGAATCGCCATACTGGTGACGCCACGCTGCATGAACACATTCGCGCGAAAACGGCTGATTCCCTGGACCCCGAAGGACAGATCCAATTCCTTCTCGTTCTCGAAACGCTTCTTCTGTTCTTCGTTGAGGATGCTGTACGCCAGCCGGCGCGTGTCTTCGCCGGTCAGCACGTCGAAGGGACCGCCGCCGACCAGACCGTCGATGCGGTACTGCGGCGCCAGCCCGGCAGTCAGATGAAGGTCGCTGGCCCCGCGGGCCACCATCTCCTCGAGCAATTCGCGCATGCCGACCAAGGTTTTGCCTCCTAATCCTGCACGGTCGTTTCGCGCAGGACTTCCTCGATGGTGGTGACGCCCTTCTGGATCTTGACGAGACCGTCCTGGCGCAGTGTGAGCATGCCTTCCTTCTGGGCTTGCTTGCGAATCTCGCTCGTGCTGGCGCGGTCCAGGATCAACTCGCGCAACGCCGGCGTGATCGGCATGACCTCGTAGAGTCCCTGGCGCCCGGCGTAGCCGCTGCCGTTGCATTTCTCGCAGCCTTTGCCGTGGAAGACTTCGGTCTGCGGCGGCAGTCCGAGGTCGGCCAGGGCCTCCGGCGGCACGGTTTCCGGATACTTGCAGTTCTTGCAGATGCGGCGGACGAGGCGTTGCGCCATGATCAGGTTCGTCGAAGACGCGACGAGGAACGGCTCGATCCCCATGTCGATCATACGGTTGATCGTGGCCGGGGCGTCGTTCGTATGCAGCGTCGAGAACACGAGGTGGCCCGTCAGCGCCGCCTTGACCGCGATCGAACCCGTCTCCAAGTCGCGGATCTCGCCGACCATGACGATATTCGGATCTTGCCGCAGGAACGCTTTGAGCGCGGCCGCGAATGTCAACCCCACCTCGTCGCGCACCTGCACCTGATTGATGCCGTCGAGGTTGTACTCCACCGGGTCTTCGGCCGTCATGATGTTGACGTCGATCTGGTTGACGCGCGAGAGGCAGGAATACAACGTGGTCGTCTTGCCCGAACCTGTGGGACCGGTTACCAGAACCATGCCGTACGGCTTGGCCACGTTGGCGTAGACGTGTTTGAGCCCGACCTCCTCCATGCCGAAGTTGGCCAGGTCGAGGGTCAGGTTGCCCTTGTCGAGGATACGCATCACGACTTTCTCGCCGAAGATGCACGGCAGGGTCGAGACGCGCAGATCGATCTTCTTGCTGCCGACCTTCAGCTTGATGCGCCCGTCCTGCGGGATGCGCCGCTCGGCGATATCCAGTTCGGCCATGATCTTCAGGCGGCTGGTGATTGCCGCCCGCAGCTTGATCGGCGGCTCCATCACTTCCTGCAGGATGCCGTCGACGCGATAGCGCACCCGCATGTGTTTCTCGTAGGGTTCGATATGGATGTCGCTGGCGCCCAGCTTCACGGCCTCGGCCAACAAGGTGTTGACGAGCTTGACCACCGGCGCGTTCTGTTCCTCGCCGCCGCCGGCCTCGTCGACTTCCTGCTCCTCCACGACCTCGATGTCGTCCTCGATGCCCTCCATGATCGAGGCCAGCGAATCGGTCGGCGCGTAGTATTTGTCGATCGCGCGTTTGATCGCGACCTCGCTGCAGACGACTGGCTGCACGTCGAGGCTCGTGATGAACTTGATGTCGTCGATCGCGAAGATATTCGACGGGTTGGCCATGGCCACGGTCAAGACGCGACCGCGCCGCTCGAGCGGCAGGACCTGGAACTTGGTAGCGACGTCGGCCGGAATCAGGTCAATGCACTCGCTCGCGATCTGAGTCTGGTCGAGGTCCACGACCGGCAGGTTGTAGACCTTACCGAGGAATTCCGTGTAGATCTTCTCGTCGACGGCACCGAGACGCATCAGCGCGAGGCCGAGGGATCCGCCCTCGGCTTTCTGCATCTCTTTGGCCTGCTCGATCTGCGCCGTCGTGATGACGGCGGCCTCGAGCAACCGAGCTGCGATCTTGTCCCTGACGACGACAGCACTGCCAGAATTCATGGACTACTTCTCCACTGCCGTAAAACCGCAGGGCGATGCGGCAGGTGGGCAGGCGTGGAACGGGACGGGCCCGTCATGTCGCAACATCCACTGCTGTATCGGTCGGCAGGAGCCGCTCTTTAAGGACATTTGCCCGCCGGATCGTCAGCCGGCGCTTGGGACCTTGCTGTTTGCTTGTTGTCCTCGCCGGCGCTATCTCGATTTACAAAAACGAGATACGGCGCAAGTCGCTCGATGGTCCGCGGTCCGATGCCGCGGACGGCTTGCAGGTCGCGTGCGCGGGCAAAATGCACGCCGGCAGCACGAGCCGCGAGCAGGCGTTCCGCCAGGGCGGGCCCGATGCCGGGCAGCAGGCATAGGGAGTCTGCAGGACAGGTATTCGGATCGATACGGAGGGGCGCAGCGTCCGGCGCCGGCAACGCCGGCGCGAACGCCGCGACGGGCGGCGCGGCTGCTTCGGGGAGGTAGGCTGCCAACCAGCCGGGATCCCGCCAGCCTCCGGCGGGATCCAGCAGCACCAGTTGCCGCACCAGGCGTCCTGTCGCAAGGACCGTCAACAGCAACAGGCATCCGAGCGCCTCGCGGCGGCTCATCGCCGTATGCGCGCGCTCAGTAGTGGAAGACCCAATGGAGGCGCCAGCGCAACTCGCTGCCGGGCGCCACGGCGCCGGCTGAAAGCCGGGCACCGGCACCCGTGAGGTTCAGCAGTTCGACGCCCAGATCGGCACCGAGCAATCGAAAGCTGGCAACCATGTCCAGGCTCGTTGCGGCCGGCACCGCGACGCGGTCGGCAAGGAACCAGGGATCGTCCATCGCGCCGCGTTGATGCAGGTACCAGCCCAGTTGGAGAATGCCGTCCTCGCGAAAGAAATGGTTTTCCCAGAGAGCCGCGACCCGCCAGTCGGTCTGCGGCGGCAGGGCGATCCGCAATTCGTCGTGCCGCGTCCAGGTGTGCCACGCGATATCGGCGCTGATCCGCAGCCATCCCCAGAACCGTCCCTGCCGCGCCAGTCCGGCGCGTACGGTCGTCGCGTCGAGTTCGACGCCGTTTTGCCAGCGACCCGTCGCGGTGCTCCCGGCGAGAGGCTGCCAGCCGATACCATTGCGCAGCCGGCGTCGCGCGACCTCCAGCGCAAGATCAAAGCCCGCCAATCGCGGGCGCACCGCAGTCGCCGCCCGCCATTCGCGTTCCCGCTGCAGTGCCGGGTTTGGCAAGGCGACGGACCGTCGCCCGCCGGGGACAACGCTGCGCCAGGCTGTCGCCAACTCGTCACTGCGCGGCGCCCGGCCGCCGCGCGCGACCGAGAGCAACCACGGCGCGCCCTCGCCGGCCGGCGTCACCTGGACCTCGAACCCCGGGTGCGGTGCGCCGTGCAAGAGCGCTTCGCCGCTGGTGTCGTCCCACCACGCCCCGGCGCGCGCCGTCATGACCGCACCGGCCAGCGTCCAGACACGCGTGGCGGCGAACCTTGTCTCGGCTCCTCGGGCATGCACCGCCAGTGTATCGGCCTGCGCCCAGGCAGGATCAGCGCCGCTGTCGAACAGCGCCCAACGGTGCCAGGCGATCTCCAGCCGGCCGCTGGCCGCGGCGTCGCCCCAGGCGCCCAGCAGACCGGTCGCACTCGCTTCCTGTTTGCGGTACGTGCTGCGGCGTCGATCCCAGTCCGCGTCGCTGTTGACCCACCAGAGGGCCAGGCGCGACGAGCGACCGCCTGCTATCAGACGCCAGTCGACGACCGCGCGCTTCGTCCACAGATCATGGTGCTCCAGCCCATAAGCGGGCAGCGCCGATTTCAGTTTTCGCGCTTGTTCGAAACTCCAGGTCAGGCTGCCTGCTTCGCCCAGATCGCGCGTGACGATACCGCGTCCCGCTCGCACCTTCGCGTGGCCCGGGAATGTCGTCTGTTCCGGCACATCGAACTGCGTATAGCGCGTTTCCCCCGGGACACGGAAATCGTAGCCCTCGTTGTCCAGCAGTTCACCGAAGGCGAACTGCAGCCGCCACGGCGCCGCCGCCGTGAGGAAGTTCACATCGCGTAAATACGTTTCATGCCGACCCTTCCACCAGCGGGTATCGACCAGATCTCGATCCGGAGCCGGATCGAGCGGACTCAGGTCCACGGCGCCGTTCATGCCGCCGGAGGCATTCCAACCGAAGCCGAGCGTATTCAGCGCACAACCGACGCCGATCAGCGCCTCCGGATCGTCGAGGAAGCGATGCCCGACGCCGAGCGGCACGCCGTCGCGGGTCCACCGCGGACCTGCGGCCGTACCCGGTTCGCCGAAATAGTAGACCGCGGAGCCCAGCCCGCCGTCGGCGACCGGCAGCCACGGTGAATTCCGCTGTAACTCCGAGCGCACCGAGCCGGCAAAGGGCTGCCACAACGGCCGCTGCCAGTTGTTGACCAGCAGCGGCGGGATGGATGCCGACGGCCGGGCCGGGCTCGGCGCCGCGACCGCAGGGCCGCCAGAGCTGTCGGCAGCGGCGGCAGCGGATTCGGCCCGGCAAGTTCGCGACGGCGGGATCGGCAGTGTATCCTGGGGAACTGTCTGCAGCGTGTCCGCCGCTGCTACGGCGCCTGCAGGCGGGAGATCCACCACCGCTCCCAATACCGGCGCCGGCGCGCCGGCCAGCAGGCCCCCGAGAATCGTCAACACCGCCACCCGCGGACCTCGCCGTTGCAGCCCGCGCAGCCGGCGGGCGAGCAGGGGCAGCAGCGTGGCGAATCCCGCAGCGGTCGTCCCGGCATGCAAGACGGCCACCGGCAAACCCGCCAGCAGCGTTGCCACGAGCGGTAGGTTCACGGCCGCCGCCGCCGCGAGATTGGTCAGCAGATCGAGCCAGGCGGCCGCAACAAGGCCGGCGCACGCGGCAAGGCCGGCGGCCGCCGGCGGCCGCGACCGGCGCAACACCGGCGCCACGGCGGCGCCGAGGGCGCCCGCGCTGGCGAGCGCGCACGCCTGCGCGGCGAGCAGCAGCGGTACCGGCGGCCCGAACGGGCTGGCCAGCGAATACACGGCGGCCGACAAACCGCCGACGGTGGCGCCGCCGATGGCGCCAAGTGCCGCACC
>JAQULN010000238.1 GCA_028718575.1 Candidatus Krumholzibacteriia bacterium
CCGAATACGGCTGGTGGGTGGTACGGGTCAACGACATTACCTGGGATCGCAAGCCGGACCTCGAATCCATCAAGAGGGAGGTCCTGCTCAGCATTACCAAACGCAAGGAACAGGATTTACGCAGCGAACTCCTCCAGCAGCTACGGCAGGAGCGCAATTATGTGCTCGACGAGGATGCCCTGCGCGCGGTGTTCAAGGGTTTGCCCCTGGGCGAATTGTTCGTGGATCCCGATACCAACCAACCGACGACGGCTGACCAGCTCCGGCCGTTGGACGTAGCCACCGCCGATCGTCCGAAGTTGCTCCAGAGTTACGATACCGCGAATGGGCGCTATGTCCTGACCGTCGACGATTTCAAGACTGAATTCGACAAGTTGAACGTTTTCGACCGGCCGAAACAGCACGAGGGCATCGGCATGCTGCGCACGCGCTTGCACCAGATCGCCGAAAAGGCCATCGCAACGGAGGAAGCAGAACGCCGCGGTTACCGAGAGGATCCCCGCGTCAAGCAGGCCGCCTTTGCGCTGATCGAGGAAGTGCTGGTCAACATGGTGCAGCAAGAAATCGTCAGTTACGATGAAAACGTATCGCTCGAAGACTTGCAGGAATTCTGGGACAAACACGAGAAGGACTACATCCTGCCGGAGCGGCGTAGCGGCAACATGGTTCGTTGCGACGATCTCGAATCGGCGCAGGCTGCCTGGCAGGCGCTCACGACCAATACACTCAACTGGAAACAGGTTCTCAACCAATACGGCAACGACCTCGAACTCGCGAAGCGCTTGGGCAAGATCGTCCAGGTGCGCGCCGACGATGCCGGACCGATGCCGGCGATATTGTTCGCGCTGGAAATCGACGAGATCAGCGAACCCTTCGAAATGGAGGGCGGCTGGGGCATCGTCCAGGTGACCCGGGTCCACCAGCCCGAGCATCCCGTGCTCGCGGACATCCGGGAGAGCGTCGCCCATACGATCAGGAGCGTTCGGCAGGACCGAGCGCTGCGGCAGTTGCTGGACCTGTGGCGGGACGAGTTCGGCGTCACCGTCGACGAAGACAAGCTGGCCGACCAGCCGTCCTGGCAGGAGGCGATCGCGATGGCCGGCCAGGCGTCTGCGACCAGACCGCGTTTGTGAGGCCGAGATGATCCGACTTCGCGGATGGTCCATGCTAGCGCTCGCAGCCGCCGGGCTGAATCTGGCGGCCGGGGTCGGCTTGAGTCAGGAACCGGTCCTGCTGGAGCGGATCGTGGCGATCGTCGATGAGGAGATGATCCTGCAAAGCGATCTGGATCTGGCGCTGGAACTCTACCAGCTCGACCGGCAGCTGGCGGGGCAACCGCCGGAGCCGGCCACGCCGACATTGCGCCGCGAGGTCCTGGACAACCTGATCGAAAACAAGCTGATCATCGCCGCCGCGAAGCAGGCCGAAATGGTGGTCGAGGAAGACGAGATCGCGGCCCGGGTCGAAGAGCGCGTGCAGCAATTGGTGGCGCAATACGGGTCGCAAGCGGCGTTGGAACAGGCGTTGGCTGCTTCGAACCTCACCTTCGACGAATTCCGCTTCCGCTACGGCACCCAGTTGCGCAATCAGCAGTATCTGCGGTTGGTGGTCGGGCGCTTCATCAGGCCGGGGATCGAAGTCATGGCGAACGAGGTCGAAGCGTACTACCTCGATCACTTGGCGGAGATGCCGTCCGAGCCTGATAGCTTGACCCTGGCGGCGATCCTAGTGCGGGTGCAGCCATCGCTCGCTGCGCGCCGCGTTGTGCAGGCCAAGGTCGAAGAAGTGCAGCGGGCCTTGCAAACGGGCCTCGATTTCGCCGACGTGGCGCGGCAGTACAGCGAGGGGCCGAACGCCCGGCGCGGCGGCCGGATCGGCGCGGTGCGCCCCGGTGATCTCTTCGACCGCGTTCTCGACGAGACGGTGCTGCAGCTGAGCGTCGGTGCGGTCAGCCCTCCTGTTGTTTCGACGCGCGGCGTGCACGTCTTGCGCCTGGATCAAATCGAGAGCGACGGCGCCCGCGTCATCAGTCAGATTTTTTTTCCCATCGACATCGGCGAAGAGGACAAGGCCGCGGCCCGGAGTCGGATCGCTGCCGCCCGGGATCGCGTCCTCGGCGGCGAAGCGTTCAGCCTGGTCGCCGCGGAGGTGAGCGAGGATCCGGCCGCGGCCGCCGCCGGAGGGTTGCTCGGAACCTTCCAACTCGATGAACTCTCGCCCGCGTTTCAGGAGGTTCTCGCCGGGGCCACGGTCGGGCAGGTCACTGAACCGGTGCTCACGCAGGCGGGCTGGTACGTGTTCCATGTCCTCGAACGGCGCGAAGGGCATCGCTACACGTTTGCCGAACTCAAAGACGACTTGCGGCGCTATGTCGAGAACCAGAAGATCGAAATAGCGTTGGCGGCGTACGTTCAAGACCTCAAAAACCGCTTCTTCGTCGATATCAAGGATTGACGCACTACTGAATCTTGGCCAGGCTGAGGTTGACCGGCCGGTATCGCCGCGCGCCGGCACGATTCGTGCAGCGCCGCGTGAGCTTGCCGATAGGTTGATTCGTCTTGATCGCGACCCGGTGTGCTGCCGGTTGCCGCGGTTCGGGTCCTGGAGGCGACCTTGGCCGACATTGCGGTGAACCGCTGGGGGCCTCTCGATCCCCGTGTGATCATCGGGTTCTTTCACGTGCAGCTGCGGTATCGTGATCAGTTGGCCCTCGACGATGTCACGTTCTCGATCAGCAACGGCGAATTCGTATGCATCACCGGCCCCAGCGGAGCGGGCAAGAGCAGCATCCTGCGCCTGATCACGATGGATCTCTTCCCGACGCAGGGGCAGGTCGTCGTGCGGGGCATGGTCTCGACGCGGATGGGGCGCCGGCGGATTCCCCACCTGCGCCGCGAGATCGGCTTCGTGTTCCAGGATTTCCGCCTGCTCGAAGATCGCCGGGTGTACGACAACGTGGCGTTCGTGCAATTGGTCGTCGGCGCGCCGCAGGCTCAGGTCAAAAAGAACGTGATGCGGGTGCTGACGCAGGTCGGCCTCTGGGATAAGCGGGACCGCCTGCCACACGAACTATCCGGCGGCGAGCAGCAACGGGTTGCGATCGCCCGGGCCATGGTCAACAGCCCGAAGATCCTGCTCGCCGACGAGCCCACCGGCAACCTGGACCCGGTGACTGCCCAGGAAATCATCGATTTGCTGTTCCGCATCAACGACAGCGGCACCTGCGTGATCTTTTCCACGCACGACCACGAGATCGTCAAGACGTTCGGCCAGCGGGTCATGGTGATCCAGGACGGCCGGTTGGTGTCGGACCAGGAACGGCGGATCCCCGAACGCGACCGCGCGCCGCGGCTCACCGAGCGCATGTACCAGCCGGGGCAAGACCATGCTTAGACGCGGGCAACTGGTGTATCTGGCGCGGGAGTCGTTGGCCGGTTTCTCCCGCCGCCGTCTGACCACCGGGGTCACGATCTTGATCATGGGGTCGGCGCTGCTGGTGCTGGCGCTATTCGTCCTGGTGGCCCTGAATCTGGGTATGATGCTCGAGCGGGCGCGCGCCGGCGTCGATGTCCGGGTCTTTCTGGTCGACGGGCTCGATGCCGAGCGGCAGGCGGCGCTGCAGCCGCCGTTTCTGGCGGTGCCGGGCGTGCAAGCTGCGCGCTATATCAGCAAGGAACAGGCACTCGCCGAATTGCAGCGCGAACTGGGCGACGAGGCCGGCCTCCTCGAGACGTTGCCCGAGAATCCGCTGCCGGCGTCGTACCACCTGGAGCTCGCGCCGGGACACCGGGACGCCGACGCGGTCGCCCGCATCGCCGCTGATTTGCGCCGCTGGCCCGAGGTCGACGACGTCGTGTTCAGCCAGATCTGGCTGGCGGCGCTCGAGAACTGGGCCGAGTTGTTCCGCTGGGGCAGCCTGATCGTGTCGCTGGTCGTGCTCGTCGCCGCGGTGTTCGTGATCAGCAACACCGTGCGCCTGACCATGGCCAGCTCGCGGCGCGTGATCGAGATCCAGATCCTGGTGGGCGCCACCGACGGTTTCGTGCGGTCGCCGTTCCTGATCGAGGGCATGCTACACGGACTGTTCGCCGGCATCGTCGCGATGGGCGTGCTCGCCGGCGGGTTCCGTCTCTTGTCGCTCCGCTTGGCCGGTCTGGAGTTTTTCTCGTTGGGTCAGGTCGCCGGTTTCGTGCTTTTCTGCGTCCTGCTGGGGTTTCTCGGCAGCATGGCGGCGATCAGCCAATACCTGCGTCTGAGGAAAACCGCATGAACGCGCATTGGTTGGCGTCGATGATCCTCGCCGGCCATCTCGCCGCCGGCGGCCCGCCGACCGCCGCCGTCGCGGCGGCCGACCCACCGTTGCCTCTATCCCGCGAAGTCGCGAGCAGCGCGGCCCAGTTGCAGGAGTTGCGCCAGCAGATCGCGGCAATTCGCGGCGAGCTGGACGATCTGCGCGATCGCCGCGAGGATGCCGACCGGGCCCTGGCGCAGGTGAACCGCGAGACGGGTCTCGTGAAGGAACTGCTGGCGGGACTCGACCAGCGCGAACGCATCCTGACTCTGCAACGGGACAGCTTGCAAGTGGATCTCGCGGCGCAGCGCGAAATCTTCGACGCGCGACGCCGCAACCTGGCCGCTCGGCTGCGCGCCATCTACAAACTCGGCCCTCAGCGCGACCTCGAACTGGTACTGACGTCGGAGAGTTTCTCGGCCTTGGTGGCGCGACTGAAGTTCAACGCCATGCTGGCCCGCCTCGATGCCAACCTCGTCGAACAGACCAGGCGCCAGGGACAGCGGATCGCGGCGGAGCAGCACCAGCTGCAGGCGGCGTTGGCAGGCATCTGGGAGGCGCGGGAAGAGGCTCGCCTGGAAAGCGAGCGCCTGCAACTGCTGGAGGCCGAGCGCACGGCGCTGCTGCGCGAACTCACCCAAGAGCACGATCGAACCGCCTCCGAGTTGGCTGGCTTGCGGAGCCAGGCCCAGGATCTGACCAACCTGCTGGCGCGGTTCGAAGCGCAGCGGCAGCAGCAGGAACAGGCCGGCACGCTGCCGCCTTCATCCTGGACGCCCCTCACCGACCAGCGCGGGAACCTGCCGTGGCCGGCGACCGGCAGCGTCGTGCGGGAGTACGGCCGGAACGTCCACCCGCGTTTCGGGACGGTGACCATGCACAACGGACTCGCCATCGCCGTCACCGCGGGCGCGCCGGTGCAGGCGGTCGCCGCCGGAACCGTCGAGTTCGCTGATCATTTGCCCGGATTCGGCCGCTGCGTTATCCTTGATCACGGCGCCGGCCACTACACGCT
>JAQULN010000239.1 GCA_028718575.1 Candidatus Krumholzibacteriia bacterium
ATTACTGTCGCACCGATATTGCCCCACGGTACAAGTGGATAGGCCCATTCCGTTTTTGAGAATGGCCAGAACAAAGGAACTCCCCAAGTCTGCAAGTTCTTACCGTTGCTGCTCAGATAAATTACCGGGGCGGGGCTCATATAAATGTCCGTGTCGGCTCACAGCGTGTGGCGCAACAGGGGCGTGGACGGCGACCGTGATTTGAGCCGTTTCGCCGGCCGGTGGGGCAGGTGGCTGGCGGTTTTCGGATGAGGGGGCTGCTAACGGTCGGCCGCAAGGGCGTCGTTCCAGTCATGGGCAGGGGGCCGTAGGCGGCGGATGGATGGGTGGAGGGCCATCATGCGGGCGGCTGCAGCGTCGCCGGGGTCGTCGGCGTCGAAGCCGCAGTAGAGTTCGAAGCCGCGGGCGAGCAAGCCAGGCAGCCAGGGAGGATCGCTACGAACGCCAGCCGTGGAGATACAGATACGCTGGGGGGAGAGCTGGAAGCAGCTTATCGCGTCGATGGCGGATTCGCAGAGGACGACTTCCCGGAAGCCCTGGACGCCGATCCAGAAGTAGCCCAAGTCCTTGCGGGTGCCGGGGGCCAGTCCGCGCCAAGTCCGCGGCCCGGTGCCGCGCAGTTCGGCGCCGACGGGGTGTTGGGCCTTTCCGGCCACCAGCAGGAAGACCGCGTTGCCGTGGCTGTCGGCGTACAATTTGCCGGAATGAATGAGCGTTTCGATGAGCGATGGCTCAAGACGGCGGCAGCCCGTGAGATACTGCCGCACACGGTCCAACATGCGATCATCGGGAGTCGGCAGCCGGAGCGTGCGGGATCTTTCACACGTCGCAGGAGTTGCGGCTTCACGGCCGGCAGCACGCGCTGTGGTCGGAGGGCCGGCCGTCAAGTGCTGCTGGAGCCATGCCACCGCCGTGCGGAAGTCGACGCCGGCCAGGTGCATGACCAAGTCGATCGCTCCGCCGCCGCCTTGGCCCCGGCGCCAGTTGATGAACTTCGGTCCCGAGACCGACAGCGGGCCTTGTTCGGTGTGCCATTTGCGCCGGTCGCGCCGATCACGCACCGCGCCGCGGGCCAACAGCACGTTTTCCAGCGGCAGCGTTCGGACGACGTCGGCGCGACGGCGAAGATCGTCGAAGTTCATTGCCCATCGCCTTCTCCGCTCGTGTCGAGTTTGTCGCGCAGGCTCCGGCAGTCCTTCATGTTGATCGTGTGGCAAGTCTCCGTCAGCCGGTCCAACAGCGCGCCGGTCAAGTGGTCGTTCTTCAACAGCTTGCGCCAGTCGCCGAAACCCAGGTTCGACGTGATGATCGTGGTCTTCGTCTTGTGCCGCTTCTGCATCAGCGTGAAGAACAGCTCGACGTGGGCCGGCTCGATCTCGACGTACCCGATTTCGTCGATCACCAGGCAATCGTAGCGCGCGTACTTGCGGAGAACCCTCTGTTGCGAGTGGTCGGCCAGCGAGGCGTAGAGTTCGGCCAACAGCTCGGGGAAGCTGACGAAATGGCCGCGATATTCCCGGTCCAACGCTTGCAGCAAGAAGCCGGTGGCCAGACCGCTCTTGCCACAGCCGGTCGGGCCCAGCCAGACGAGATCCCGATTCTTCGTCATGTACTCGAAGCTGTCGTACAGCGTCATGACGCGCTGCCGATCCAGTTTCGGCTGGCGGTCGAAGGGGAAGGTCTCGATCTCCAGCATCTCCGGGATGTTGGCCCGCCTGCGGCGCAGCAGCCGGGCGCGCTCCTTTTTGGCGCGGTATTCCGCCTCGATTACGTGCCGCAGCAGCCGCTCGTGCGAATAGCATTCTTGCCGGGCCTCGGCCAGGAACTCGTCCCAACGGGTCGCCACGCCCCCAAGGCGGAGATACTTCAACATCGTCTTCAACGTTTCATCCATCGTGGTCCTCGCTTTCTGGTTTGTCGATTGCGTCATCTTGCCCCAGTGTTTCGTCATAAACGGACAAGTCCGGCTCGTCGGTCAAAAAACCCTCCTGGTAGGCCGGACGCTGGCGGAAGCTTTCATCCACGTCGACGTACGACAGCGGTTGCTGTCCCTGGCTCATGCAGAGCCACGCGATGCGCCGCAGCGTTTCCAGTTGCACCACGCGATAGCGCAGCGCGCGGGCAACAGTCTCAACGAATACGGCCGGCGTTACCTGACGCGAGAGTGCGAACAGCTCGCGGAGGAAGCGATGACGCTGGACGCCGAGCGTCTGCAAGGCGTAATCCACGTAGGCCGCCGCCTCCGGCCCCAGGGCACGCAGTCGCTGTTCCTCTTGCCGGGAACCGTGCTTGCCATGCCGCGGCTGGTATCGCGGCGGCGGCTGCCCTTCGGGACTGATCCGCGCGTTCTTCACGCCGTCGGCCGGCAGCGGGTATTCGACGATGCAGGTCCGCTGACGATAGATCTTCAAGCGGTCGGCGTATCGCAGCACCTTGACCGTCTCCAATCGGCTCCCCGGGATCCAGTAGTGATTGCCCTCGAAGGGAATGTATCCGTATTTGTCGGTGTCGCGCTTCACGGAGAGGTACGGCGCGGGCAGGTGGGCCGACAATCTTGTCAGGTAGCTGCATTCGTGCTCGAACGCCTTGGCGGGAATCAAGCGTGTCTTGCTCGCCGGGCGATGCTCCATGCGGACCGTGGCCCACTCGAACGCCTGCCGATTGAGATCCTCCAGGTTCTCGAAGCTCCGGCCCGGCAGGAAGCTGGTCTCCACCGTCCGAAAACTCCGCTCCTCGCCGGCCTTTCGATTGGGGTGACGAATCTCATGGCAGATGAAATGGAAGCCGTAGCGCCCGGCGAAGACGGCCATCTCCGGCACGATCACCGCCAACCGCCCGCTGCCGCGCAGACGCGCCAAGTTGGTGTTGTCGATCACGCACTGCCGGGCCGAATAACCCCAGAACATCAACGCCTCATGAAAAAAACACTTCATGGCAAAGCGGTTGAACGCGCGGTAGAACTTCAAGTACCGCCGCTTGGAGTAACGCAGGTACAAGAGACTGGCGATGACCCGCGTCGGCTTGCCCGACAGCTTTACCTTGTAAACGCTGGTGTCGTGCTGCATCTCGACGCCCGGCTCGTCGGGCACGCGATCGCAGCGGGCGTTGCGGACCTTGCCCAATTCCAGTTCGCGCACCAGGCGCGTCAACGTGGAATAGCTGACCTCGATCCCTTCTTCCTCGACCAGCTTCTCGTGCACTCGCTGCACCCAGCCGCCGCACTGTTGATAAAGACGACGGAGCAGATCCGCGTCGATCTCGATCTTGTCCTTCCGCACCGTCTGGGGCACGGCGCCCTGCTGGCGGATGATCGTCCGCACCGTCCGGTCGCTGACGTGGAATTGCCGGGCGATCTCGCCCTGCGGCGTCCCGGCCAAATGCAATTGGTAGATGGCGCTACGCCTGTCCGGTTCGATCATAAAACTCCCTGATCCTTTCACCAAAAGGTTCCCACGCGCCCAGCAGACCGGCGCAAAGCAGGTTGGCCTGGGCGTAGAAAGCCCGGCTCTTCAGTCGCGGATCTTGGCACTTGGCCATCACCCGCTCGATCGCGTGACGCAAGATTTGCAATTCCTTCAGCAACGCCCGCTCCAACGCGCTGCAATCTTCCCGATCTTTCGGCACGCCTTTCAACTGATCGAGCGACCACGTCAGTTTGCCCCCTTCGATCGCCTCGCGCAGCAACGCCGGCCCCCGGAAGTACGCATGGGCCAACAACTCGATGTCCCGCACGCTCAGCCGCCGGCCGGCCGCGGCGCGGACGAACCGCTCGGTCTCCGCCCGTCGGTCCGCATCGTTCATGCGCATGAACGGCCGCAACGTGTACATGTAGGAATAGACCGGAAAGGCCCCGCGGAAGAGAATCTTTTCAGTCGCGGGGCTCATCTCTTCCAACAGACGCCGCCGCATCGAGACCCAACCCTTGCTGCGAGAAAGCGTCTCGGCCACCTCCGCCATGCTCATGCCGTGAACCGTCACCAGATCGACGACGAATCGGGCCTGCTCCAGAATGCTCAAGCCCCGGCCCGGCGAAGCCCGCATCAACGTCACAATGCCCGCGGCCTCCTCCTCGCCCAACGATAGGTAGGGAACGCTGCCAATCCCCAACTTCCTGGCGCAACGACAACGCTTGAAACCGTTGAGCAACAAACGCGCGTCGGCGGTGTCCACGCCTTCCAGCGGCTCTTCGATGCCCCGCTCGGCGATCGACGCCAACAAGCGCGCTTCCCGGGCGGCGTCCCGCTGGCGATGCCCTTCATACCGCAGGTCCAAACTCGAAAGTTCCACGATTTCACGCATCGAACGCTCTCTACGGCGGATGTTTGTTTAAGAAATCGAGAGCGTAATCAATCTTCTTACGCGCGCCGATGCTGTGTTGTCTCATTGCCTGCCGAAGCAGGCGAAGGACTTCATCGCAACGGAGTTCGACGCCTTCAATCAGGCTCACGACCATTCGCACGTAGGGCAACATCGGCGCGGTTGCCAAGCTCGACTCGTCGAGCGTAATTCCTTCCAATCGCAATTCGATGGGCGGCGCGTCGTTGGTGGGCGCCAGCGGCGATGGGGCCTGTGGGTTGAGATCGGGCGATCGGCGACGGCGGAAATTGAGACGCTTCTTCCTGTATCTCCCGACGGCCGTCTGGTAGTACGCGGTGCTTCGCTGAGTGGAACGCTGTCGGCGGTGGTGTTGGCGACAGCCGAACGGACAACGCAGATCCCGCCGGCGGGCGTTTCGGGGATGCGTGAAAAAGCGAATCCCGCAGTGCCGACAGTAGACGGCGCAGTCCCGAAGCTCAGGATGGGCCCGTAACACCGAGTCGAACGCCGTCTGATACTGCCGGATGAGCGGTTTGGCGCGGTCGTCCTGGTGCCAATCCACGCGAAACGAGAAAAACTTCTCGACAGCTATGGCAAAAAAGCAAGGTTCTCGGTTATGATGCTGAGCGTAGTCACACCCTCGTCCTACCTTCTCGACGCGAATGCTTCGAGAGGTGGAACGAGGTTTTTTTATGCACACCCGCCAAGAACGGGCAAGGACCGTCGACACAAACAGTCCGTCGCCTATCGTTCACCCAGGCCGTTCATTCTTCCGAGTCAACGCAGACTCACTGCGCGTCCCATTCTGAGACTACTTGGAAAGAATGAATCTATTCTTCTTTCCAAGTAGCGGAAATTTAGCTGAGCAGAGGTGGGGAAATTTAGCTGAGCGGCAACGCCCGCGACTGAAAAGATTCTCTTCCGCGGGGCCTTTCCGGTCTATTCCTACATGTACACGTTGCGGCCGTTC
>JAQULN010000240.1 GCA_028718575.1 Candidatus Krumholzibacteriia bacterium
GACAGCGATTCGCCGACGGCGCCGGGGCCGTCCGGCGAATACATCTGGGTTCATCTCGAACAAGACTCGACCCAAGTCTTCCTGAACACGCTGCCGTCGGTGGACATCGATGGCGCAGCCGCCGTGCACCTCGATCATCTTGTGAGCACCACCCTGATCCCCATGTACGAAGCCCAGAACGACAGTGTCTATGACGCGCGCGTCCTGTATGGCTACTTGTTCATGGGAGACGACGGATTCTCGCCCCACACCCGCGGCTACCCCAGCAACACCTGGGAACAGATGCCGCTAGGGTACATCATCGTCGCCACGCGCCGGGTGGTCTTCCCGGACGAGGCCATCGATCTGCCGGGCGCGTATAACGTGAAGGACACCGGGCATCTGCACATACGGCGCAAGTTCGACGTGGTCGCCGCGGACACCTCCGCGTTTTTCGAGCTCGCCGACATGCCGGTCGTCCAGATCCCGAATTTCCAGGAAGAACTCGAGGATGCCGTAGGTCTGGCCGATTTCGTCGCGGCGCTCGTCGAGGATCCCTCGGCGAACACCTTCCATCTCACCGCGCTCGACGGCTTCGGCACCTCCGACGCCTTGACCTGGGAGCAGCTGCAAACCGGATACTGGCTGCTCGCGACCAAGCGCACGCGCTTCACCGACTCAGCGCTGACCGACGGGCAGTACCGCGTCCGGATGCTCGAGCGCATCACGGTCCAGTGAGCGCGGGCGCGTGCGTTTGGCTGGCCGCGGCGGCGGCCCTGGCAACGGCGCCGCCGCCAGACGGGCACGCTCCCGCGACGGCCGCGACCGCTGCGACGGCCGACACCTGCCGGACCGCGTACCGCCTGGAGGAAGTGGTCGTCTACGGCCGCGCACCCGCCAATCCGGGCATGGTCACCGATTTGCGCGATGCGGAGCTCGTCGAGCGCGGCGGCGGCGACATCGCCCAGGTGCTGCGCTTCGACCCGGCCCTGCACGTAACGACGGGCACGAAAGCCGAGACCGAGACCAGGCTGCGGGGCATGCCGGCGCGCGCCACCTTGATCCTGGTCGATGGTCGACCCGTCAACCCGGGCTACTACGGCAAGGCCGACCTGACCATGGTCGCCACGGCCGGCATCGCCGCCGTCCAGGTTATCAAGGGCCCGGCCTCGGCGGCGTACGGCCCCAACACCATGGGCGGCGTGATCAACATCATCACGCGCAGCGGCTTCGATGCGCCGGGCACCACCGCAGGCGTGAGATTCGGCGCCGACGGCCAGCGACGGCTGTCGCTCGACCATGCCGCGCAGCAGGGATCGTTCGCCTACTCGGTCTACGGCTACGAGCAGTACCAGGTGGGCTTTCGGCTCAGCGACGATTTCGCGCCGACCTCGCTCGAGGATGGCGGTCTGCGCTTCAACAGCGGGTTTCGCAAAGCCGGCGGCGGGGCGAAGATCGGCTATGCGCGCACCGACTGGGACATCTACACCGCGACCTTCGACTATCACTGGTCGCGCCGCGGTATCCCCGCGACGATCTACGCCTGGGAGGCGCCCACCTGGCGCCGGTTCCCCCGCTGGACACGCGGCGGTGTCTCGCTGAACAACCAGCGGCGCCTCGGCCAGGACCTCGAGCTGGTCACGGTCCTCTATGCCGACGCGCAGGACGATCGCCTCCTCGACTACCTCGACCGCCGGCTCGACGACCAGGCCCTGGCCTGGGACTCCCGCCTGCGCAACCGCAGTCTCGGCGGCTCGCTGCAGTTGGGGGGCGTTCGGTGGACCCGGCACCACTTCCGGGCGGGTTTGACCTACCGGCACGACATCATGAAGAAGCAGCCGGAAGCGGATGTGCCCTGGGTGCGCCACACGTTGAGCACCGGCTCGCTCTTCGTCGAGGATCAGTTCGCCCCGTTCGCGGCGCTCACCGTCACGGGCGGCCTGCAAGGGACCGCGCATGCCACCGAGCGGCGCGAGTCGACCGGCACGTCGGTATCGCCGTCGCTCGCCGTACAGTGGACACCGCTGCCGGCAACCTCGTTCCGCGCCGCCTACGCGCGCGCCGTGCGCTACCCGACCTTGCATGCCCTGTTCAGCGAGACGTCGGGCAACACGGAACTGCGACCGGAGGTCGCCGACCGGTACGAGATCGGCCTCGAACGCCGCTTGCTCAGCGGCGGCGGCCGCCGCCTCACCATCGAAATCGCCGGGTTCAACAATGAGTTGAACGATCTGATCGATCGCCCGGTCCGATCGCAGCAGTATCGCAATGTGAGCGCGGCAACCTTGCGCGGGATCGAGACGGCGATCCGCGCCGTGCTCTCGCCGTCCTTCGCAGTCGACGCGGGTTATGTCTGGATCGACGCCGGCGCCGCCGGCGACGCGGTCATGCAGGATGTTTCCCCGCATCGGTTTAGCGGGGCGGTGACCGTGGGGACATCTCGCGGCACGCGCCTGCGCTACGACGTTACCCTGGTAGACGAGCGGATCTCCCACGTGCCGGGACGCCCGCTCACGGCTTACCAACTCCACGGGATCAGCATCCGCCAGCCGCTCGGCCGCGGCCTGACGTTCCACGGTGAAGTGTTCAATATCACCGACGCCCATTTCGAAGAAGAACTCGGCTATCCCGCACCGGGCCGGACCTTCGCGGCGGGATTCGACTGGACGCGCTAATTCCGTTGTTATTCCGCGCCGGCGCCGGTGGTATAATCATACCGTCCCCGCACCATCGATTTCGCCTCTTGGAGACCTCAATCGCCCACTCCGGAGGAGTCGCCATGCGCATCGTCACCCTCGCCATGATCGCGTGCCTGGCAGTTTCGACTGCAGCGCGCCCGCTCGACCTAGTCGGCACCGCTCCCGGCAGCATCGAGGATGCCGCCGTGACCGGTGCAAGGATCTTCTGTGCCGCCGGCAATGGCCTTCTGGTACTCAGCGAGAGGTCCGGCGCCGATCCTGTCCAGATCGCCTTTCTGCCGCTCGCCGGCGCGGTCCACGCCGTCGATACAGACGGCAATCTCGCAATTCTGGCCGCACACCATACCGGGCTGCACGTCGTGGACGTCAGCGATCCCGAGCAACCCATCTGGCTGAGCACATGCAGCGGTCCGCAGTATGGCTGCAGCGTGGTGCTGGCAAACGGTCTAGCCTACGTCGCGGACGAGTACTCCGGATTATGGGTGATCGACCTCGCCGATCCGACCCATCCGGTCGTGGCTGGATCGCTCGCCATGCCCGGCAACCCCCAAGACCTTGCGCACGAAGGCGATTTCGTCTTCGTGGCGGCGCAAACGGCGGGCTTGCGGATCGTCGACGTGTCCAACCCTGCGCAACCGGCGGAGATCGGACAGACGGCGACGGCCGGATCCTGCGCCGGCGTCGCGGTCGACCCGCCGTATGCCTACGTTTGCGCGTCGGGTTACCGTCTCCACGTCATCGATATCTCGACCCCGACAGCACCTGTGACAATCGGTTCCTTCCAGTCGAGCGACTGGGGTTATGCCTACGACATCGCGGTCGCCGGCGAACGCGCGTACCTCGCCACGTCCGCCGGACTGTGCGCGGTCGACATCGCCCAACCCGAATCACCCGCGCCGATCGGCACCACCGCCCTGACGGGCTACCACCGGCACGTCACGGTCTCCGGCGACGCGGCCTGGGTGAGCAGCACTTACGGCGGACTGCACGGCGTCGACCGCGATGAGCTGACGGTCACGGCCCACTACCGAAGCCTGGGTATGATCGGCCAGGCCATCCAGCATGCCGACGGTCGCGTCCTCGTGCTCGGCGGCTACCGGTGCGACGAGAAAGGCGAGCGCGAAGGCATGGCCGGACTCTATGAAGTGGGTCTGGCCGATCCCGCCGCACCCGTCGCGGAAGCGTTCTACGCGCTCAACCAGCAAGCCGCCGCCATGGACGTGGCCGGCGACCTCGCGGTCGTGTTCGATTACTACGGCCAGTTGTTCACGCTCGACGTGAGCGAGCCGGGCGCAACCCGGGTGTTGGGCGCCTGCCAACTGACGATGAGCGGCCGCGCGGTGCAGATCGTCGGCGATCTGGCCTATCTGGCCAGCAGCGAAGGGGGATTGCGCATCGCCGACATCAGCGATCCGGCCGCGCCACATGAGATCGGATACCTGGCTACCGTAGAGGGCGCCAGCGATGTCGACGTGGCTGGAACTGTCGCGTACGTTACCAACGGCTATGACCGGCTCTACGTCATCGATGTGGCGGATCCCCAGGCGCCGGTCGTGCTCGGCCTCGCGTTCACACCGAACTACGCCCATGCGATTGCAGTCGCCGGTGGTTTGGCGTATGTCGCGGCCGGGAACTCGGGATTGCTCGTGCTCGACGTCAGCGACAGCGCATCGCCCGCACTCGTCGCGACGATCGATACGCCGGGGCAGGCTTATGACGTGGATCTCCGCTTCAACCGTCTCTGGGTGGCCGACGGCGCCGGCGGCGTCCATCTCTTCAGCTTGACCGAGCCGGCCGCTCCCTATCTAGTCAGCACATGGACGACCCCCGCTTCCACACAACCGCAGTACGTGCGAGATGAAGGTTCCCTCGTGCTGGTGTCCTGCGGCACGGCGGGGCTGTATCTCTTGTCGGGTGCGGTGGCCACCGCCGTCGATAATCCGCCGACGCCGACGCCCGCGATGATCTCCATCGCGCCGAATCCGTGCAACCCCGGCACCACGATCGCATTCACCCTGGCCGCGCCCGATCACGTCACGCTGCGCATCTACGACGTCGCCGGCCTCACCGTGCGCACGCTCCTCGCCGGCGAGATCCGAGGCGGAGGCCGCCACGCATTGGCATGGAACGGCCGCAACGACGAGGGGCGCGAGATGCCCTCCGGAATCTACATCGGCCGGCTGGTCACCTCCGAAGGGGTCCAATCGCGTAAGATCGCGTTAGTTCGATAAGTTCTTCATCTCAACTCGTTCGGCCGCCGCGGACCCCAACCGCGGCGGCCGTGGCCTGCCTATAAGCGATATCATTACACATTTCGTAAAGTCCCTGCCCCCCAGGTCGATCAATCATCGAGACACGCCCGTATGCCGCCCGCGCTCAACGGCACGGATGACGAAAGGCCTATTGCATGCGTCCCCTTTCCCCAATGACCGCGGCCGGGGTTTGCCTGGCCGCTGCCTGCATGTTCTGGTGGCAACCGGCGGCGGCGTCCGCCGGCCTCGACTACCGCGATTTCGCGGAACTCGATCTCGAGTCGCTGCTCGACCAGACCATCGTC
>JAQULN010000241.1 GCA_028718575.1 Candidatus Krumholzibacteriia bacterium
TGCGCCGCGAGACGGTCGTGGTGGAGGCCAACGGCCTTCTGGGCCTCTATACCGAGCTGCGATATCCGACTGGTTTTACCTGTTCCCGTCTCAGCGGCGTCTGCCCGGCGGGTTCAGCTACTACCCACCCCGCCCGGTGGAAGCGCCCGAGATCGAACTCTTCGTAGACGACTTGCAGACGGCTCTGGAGCGCAACTGGGCCGTCAAGACGAAGCTGCGCCGCCTCGAAGCGCTTGATGTCGCGGGCGGCGGCAAGCTAGCCAGCCGCGACGCGGGTCTGCTCAACCTGACTATCCCGATCAAGCTGCCGCGCACGCTGGAAAAGATCATCGGCAGCGGTGAAAAGACCCAGATTCGCATCACCGGGCGCGAGAGCATCAGTATCCGCGGCGAGACCACCCGCAGCAACCAGTTCCGTCCCAATGAATTCCAGCAAAGCCAGAGCTGGTTCCCGGACCTGGACATGGAGCAGCGCCTACAGGTCAACCTGTCCGGTCAGATCGGCGAAAAGATTTTCATCGAAGTCGATCACAACAGCGAACAGATCGGGCCCGAAGCGACCAAGATCAAACTGAGTTATCAGGGCGACGAGGATGAGATCATTCGCAGCATCGAGACCGGCGACGTCGGCCTGACCCTGCCGGGCGGCCAGTTGCTCGGCTACAGCTCGAACCAGTCGGGCCTGTTCGGGATCAAGGTTACCGGGCAGGTCGGGCCGGCCGATTTCACGGTCGTGGCGTCCAAGCAGAAAGCCGAATCGGACTCCAAGAGCTTCAACAGCCGCGGCGGCCAGCTCAGCGAGCACGTCATTCCGGCCTCGGGCTACCTCAACAATCGGTTCTTCCGGCTCGATCTGCCCCCGCTGGTCAACGATTTTCATGAGGATCTCGGTTACCCGTACCCCGACCGCCCGGGCCGCTTCGCCAACCAGGTCATCGACCCGAACTCGGTGCGCATCTATCGCCTGTTGGGCGGCGTGGCGCCGCAGACCGGTGACGTTCAGTACGTGGCGGCGGCCATCGATTCCACGGGCCGGTGGGATGCCGCTGAGATCGACGCCATCCCGCTGGCGAACTGGGAACACGCGTGGGTCTGGCGCCGGTTGGCCACCTCCTTCTTGCGCGACACCGACGACAGCATCGTCGCGGTCGATCTGCGGCAGCAGATGCTGATCGACGACGTCTTGGCGGTGACCTATGACGTGATCGACCGAACGACGCGCGAACTGATCTACCGGGTGGGCGAGGATCCGGACAACGGCGCGCCGCGCCTGCTCGAGATCGACGGTCAGGCGTATTACCGCATGAAACTGCTCAAGCCCGCTCAGCGCGACTACTTCACGTTCCAGTACGTGCTCCGCAATATCTATCCGCTCGGGGGCACCAATATCGACAGCGAGAGCTTCGAGCTGCGCATCGAATACGCGAGTTCGTCCCTGAACCCGGACTATCACACTACGGACATCACCTACTTGCGCGCGTTCGGCCTGGACTCAGAAAATCCGCAAGGGCAGCCGGGTGCCGACGGCGTGGTCGACAAGCACCGGACGGTGATCTTCGACCTGGACAACGGCCTGCTCAAGTTCCCCCTCGATTTCCCCTTCCCGTTCGCCGCCCGCGAGGAGATCTACCAGGAGTATGCCGCTGCCGGCGAACAATGGCAGTGGGAGGAGACCAATCTGGCGCGAGACCTGGTGCCGGATCTCTACAAATGGAGCACGCTGCCGAGCGACTACTCCCGCTACGACAAGTTCCGGCTGGTCGCCGTGCACGCCGCCGCGAGCAGCGTCATCAATCTGGGGGCCTCGAACATCGAAGAGCGCTCCGAGACGGTGACCCTCGACGGTCAGACCCTGGTGCGCGACGTCGACTATTCGATCGACTACATGTTCGGTACGGTGGAGTTGCGCGGCGATGCCGCCGGCCGCTTGACGCCGGACAGCAACATCCAAGTGAACTACCAGTACGCGCCGTTCTTCGGCGGCGGCCAGAGCAGCCTGGTGGGTTTCAATCTCGGCTACGACCTGGGCCGGGGCAGTAAGCTCAATACCACGTGGCTCTACGAATCCAATGCCATCGTCGGCCACAAGGCCCGTCTCGGCGAGGAGCCGAGCCGCACACTGGTCGGCAATCTCGCCCTCAACCATACGTTTCGCTCGCAGGCGCTCACGGGTATCGCGAACCTCCTGGCCCGCGGCCGCCGGGACCGCGAGAGCACCCTGGTAGTGAGTGGCGAGACCGCTGCGTCGATCCCAAATCCCAATACGAAGAACCGGGCGTACATCGAAGATTTCGAAGGCGCCGCCAGTAGCGATATGGTGACGTTGAGCCGCCTCGGCTGGTACCTGGCCAGCCGCCCGGTCCTCAGCGAGGTGTTGCCGGATTCGACGGGCGGCCGCCAGTTCGCCCCGCAATCGCGTATCGATGACATCCGCTGGTACATTCCGCCCAATCGCGTGCTGCGTCGCTGGCTCAATCCCAGTCTGGAAGGTCAGGAACGCGACGAAACGCAGCCCGCGCTGGAACTCTACCTGCGCCAGGGGAGCGGCTGGACCGAGGAGAGCTGGGGCGGGATCATGCGCGGCCTCAGCCGCACCGGCCTGGACCTCAGCAAGGCGCAGTTCCTCGAGTTCTGGGTCAACGACGGCCAGAGCGATCCGAACCAGCGGCGCGGTCGCCTGCACATCGACTTCGGCCTTATCAGCGAGGATCTCGTCTGGCCGCGCAACAGTGAAGGCGAACTCGTCCTCGGCACCTGGCAGCGGGAAGACCTCAATCAGGACGGCATCTTCAACGCGACCACCGAGGACAACGGTCTCGACGCGGTGATTCGCGGCGAAGGCGGCGAGCAAACGGTGGTCAGCCCCGGACGACCGTACAGCGCTGAGCGGACGGTCGCGGGCTACGAAGGCAACTATCCGTTCATCAACAACACGGCGGGCAACAACTACGAGGACAGCGAAGACCTCGACAGCAATACGCGGCACGATCTGCAGAACGGATATTTATCGATCACCGTGGACCTGCGCCGAACCGAACCGCTCGTGGACGTGGCGGTCGACCATCCGAGCGAGGCCCTGTCCGGCACGGCCTGGCGCAAGTACCGCATCCGTCTCAGCGACGTGATCGAGGTCAATCACAGCGCCATCGCCAATCTGGCGGCCGTGCGGCACTTGCGCATCTGGTACGAGGACGGCGAAGCCGGCGCCCCGGCGGTCAAGACGCTGCAGTTGTCCGAGCTGGCCTTCCTCGGCAGTCGCTGGGAGCGGGAAGGCATCCGCAAGGCCAGCACCGAAGCGATCCTCGCCGAGGATGATCTAGGGCCAGAAGAGACCTTTTTCATCGGCGAGATCAACAACAAGGACAATCCCGACTACGTGCCGCCGTTCCCGGTGCGCACGCAGAACAACATCCCTGAAAAAGAATCGTCGCTGGTCCTGGACTTCAACAACCTGGGCGCCGACCACATGGTCCGTATCGGCCGGCGGGTATCCGCCCGCGGCGATGATTATACGCGCTATGATCGGCTCTCCTGGTTCTGGTACAGCGACAACGCTGATGTCGCCGATCTGGACATCTTCTTCCGCGTCGGCGCCGACTCCACCAACTACTACGAGGTCGGTCTGCGGTACACCGACCTCCCTGACCGTATCGGCTGGCGCGCGGTCGAGCTGGATCTGGCTGAACTCGCCAATCTCAAGAACGAACTGCGCGGCGACGACGGTGTGATCCGCACGCAGATCGCCGATGCGGCGGACGGACAGATCTACCGCGTGCAGATCGTCGGTCAACCCGACCTGCGCCGCGTCAGCCGCTACTACCTTGGCGTGGCGAATCCGACGCGCCGCGCCGTCAGCGGTCAGATCCGCTTCAACGACATCACGCTCGTCGGCGCCAAACGCGAGATCGGTCTGGCGCACAGCGCCGGCCTGCGCCTGAACATGGCGGATGTCTTGAAGGTGGACTTCGACTGGAACCGCCGCGACGCGGAGTTCCACGGCCTCAACCAGACCGTTGGTCAAGGCGCCGTGACCGAAAACACGAGCCTCTCGACCAATTTCAAGGTGGACGATTTCATTCCGCTCGCCGGCTTCCAGATTCCGGTCAGCTTGAGCCGCCGCGAGACGACCAGCCGGCCGAAGTACGAGACCAACAGCGACATCGAGATTCTCGACGAAGCCCGGCGCGATCGCTTCTCGAGCGTCGAGCAACGGGAGAGCTTCTCGCTGCGCTTGAGTCGGACCCGCAGCAACGCCGCCATCCCGCGCTATTTGCTCGACCCCTGGAGCCTGCAGCTTTCGGGCAGTACAACGAACCGCAGCACGCCCACCGAGGTTTCCGATCAGACCACGCTGCAGGGGTCGGTGAACTACAACCTGCGGATCACCAGCCAGCCCACCTTGGGAATCCTGCCGGGTCTGGATAAGGTGCCACTGCTCGGGTCGATCGTGATCGTGCCGGCCCGTTTCGAGGGCTCGGCCTCTTTCACGAGCACCGAGCGGACCAGCATGCGCCGCGACCTCGACGGCACCGAGTACGCACCGGTCGAGTCTCGCACCAAGCCGGGGACCTTGAGCAGCGGCCTGGAATACCGGCCGTTGTCGCTTGTCACTGCGAACTACAAAAACCGCTCCGAGAGAGATCTCCTGCGCCGTAAAGAAGTCGGCGGCATCAACATCGGCGAGGAAGACCGCTTCTCCCAGGATCTCACCCTAACCTTCACTGTACCGCGGCCGACGAGCGTGCCCGCGACGGCGTTCTTCGCGCCGCTGCGGACGGCCCTGCGGGGATTGAACTCGCTGCGCCCGTCGGTGACCTTTCAGGGCGCTTTTCTGGATCACCACGGTCCGGGCGTCGCCCAGATCGGAGATCCGCCCAACGTCAGGAACATCAGCAACAGCAATGACTGGCAGCTACGGGCGCAGTTCCCGCTCGGCAGCGTCTTCAAGGATCTTGTACCGGAGAGACGCCGCAGCGAGGAACAGCAGCAGCGCATGATCCAGGAACAACAACGGCTCATGCAACAGGCGCGTAGCGATACCTCGCGCCAGTTCGACCCCTCGCGCATTCCCGGGTGGGAGACGATGACGCCGGACCAGCAGCTGCAAGCGGAACAGGAATGGCTGCTCGAGCAAGCGGAAGAGCGACTGCGCGAGGAGGGTAGCGGTGAGCCGGCGCCGGAGGGCAAGCG
>JAQULN010000242.1 GCA_028718575.1 Candidatus Krumholzibacteriia bacterium
ACGGCGATCTCGGGAACCTGCGCCCGCGCGGTCCGATAGTCGCCGACCGCCGGGTCGAAATAATTCAGCTCGAGCGGCGGCAGAACGAAGCGTCCCTCCTGGACCGGCACGACGACCTTCTCCTCGCGGAGCACCGCCACGTAACGCGGTCCGCTCACATCCTCCTGCAAATCGGTCGAGGCTTCGTACAAGCGCGCCCCCGCCGGATCGGGCAGGTTCAAACCGCGGTAGCTTTTCAGGAAACCGTCGGCGGTGATCACCAGCGTGAGCGCAAGCGGCTCGCCGCGCGCGGCGGACTCGGCGCTGAGCGCGGCGGTCAGTTGGAGTTGGCTGGCCACGATACCGCTGAATTCCGGTGGACGCGGCGCGGGCAACTCGCGGACCTCGATCGACAGCGGATCGGTGCGCAGCTGGCGCGGGCCGCGGCTGCGACGGCCGAACATCCTTTCGAACGGATCGCTGGCCAGACTCAGCGCCGCCGATTCAATGGTCAACGTGCCGGTCCGGGTCGGAAAAAGCGCGTAGCGGATCTCGGTCACCTCGTAGACGACGCCGCCCACGGTACGCCGGTATGAACGCTCCGGCGGCAGATCCAGCCGCCAGAAACCCTCCGTTCGCGGCGGGCTATAGGACGGCCGCTCCCAAGAATTGCGCTGCCGGTAATACCGGAACGTCAGGATCATTTGCTGACCGATCCACACCTTGTCGCGGTCGACGTCCAGAGTGATGAACTCCGGATCCGGCGGTTGGCCGGCCTGCGAGCCGGGGCGGGATTCCGGGACTGCCGGCACACTCGGCTGCGGCCGCGGCGGCGGCGACGTCGGCGCGCCAGCGGCCGGATCCGGCGCCACCGTGCCACCGGTCGGCTCTTGGGGCGGCGATCCGGAGACGACCGTGATCTTGATCACGTTGGTAGCGCAGCGTTCGTTGCCGGCGGTCAGCTGGACGGACGGAATCTGGAAGCTGTCGTGGCGCTGCACGATCAGAAAGTACTCGCTGGCCGCCGTCATGTAGGTACCGGCGCTGTCCATGCTGTAGCTCTGACTGGTTCCACCGGCAACGACCTGGACGCCTTCGATCCGCGGCGGTTCGTGCCGCGGCGCTTGCAGAAGCCGCCCTTCGGCGTGCACCGTCAGCACGATGCGTTCGCCAGTGGCCACGGTACTGCGATCGACCTCGGCTCGGCAGCGTAGATCGGCCCACGCCGGCGCGGCCCACAGCACCGCCAACAACACAGCCAGCGCACAGCGCCAATGCCGCGCGGCATGGCAGCGCAATCGGTCGCAATAACGCCGTCGGCCACCCGGAGCCGACATCCCGGTCGGAGCCGCGAATCCGTCCTGTGCGCGCGCGCGTTCCATCACCATTCTCTTTTGCTACGCGGCACGTCGCCGCGCAGCCGCTGCTGGATCGAACGTTTGAGTTCCTCTTCGTCGCGATCCAGCGCCTGCAACAACTGCAGGGCCTGCTCGCGGTCCAACTCCTGCGGCTCGGCGGGTTGTTCGGACTGTGCCTGCGGTTGAGGTTCCGGAGGATTCTCGGCATCCGTCGGCTCGGATTGTTCCTTTGAGTCCTGCTGGTCCTGCGTCTGGTCGTCCCTCTGTTCTTGCCGGTCGTTCCGATCCTGCTGGTCCTGCTGGTCCTGCTGGTCCTGCTGGTCCTGTTGATCCTGTTGATCCTGGGAAGAATCCTGTTGCTGTTCTTGTTCCTCCTGGGCCTGCAACTGCAATAAGGCAGCCTCGAGATTGTGCAAGGCGTCCCGGCGGCCGGGATCGAGGCGCAAGCTCTCCCGTAAGAAATCGGCCGCTTCCTGCGGCGCGCCTTGCGCCAAAGCGGTCGTGCCCGCGTTGTACAGGCTCTCCGCCTTCAGGTCGTGGCGGTTGCTCAACGCGCGTGCGCGCGCGAACTCCCGCGCCGCTTCGTCCAGGCGCTCGAGGTGAAACAGGGTTTCACCGACGGCCAGGGCCAGGCGCGGATCATCCGGGGCCTGAGCGCGCGCCTGTTCGAATTCCCGCAAGGCGATCTCGAAATCGTCGCTTGCATAGGCGACACGCCCTCGCTCCATCGCGGCGGCCCAGCCCGGTTGGACCAGTTCGGCGCGCGCGGTCGTCGCCGCGCTCAGGCACATTGCGACGACCGCAGCCAGTGATCGTACGCCCAGGGCGCCGGCGTGCGCCGCGCGTGAAGGACGCCGCGCCCGGATGGCGATCGCCAGGCTCAAGTGCAACAACGCCAACCCAAGCGGCCACTGATAGCGTTCCTGCCACCTGGTGATTTGCCGCTGCTCAAACTCCCGCTGTCCGAGTTCCGCGAACACCGCGCGCAAACGTTCGCCGGCCAGCCCGTCCCTCCCGACGCGAAACGCGGAACCGCCGCCGCCGATCGCAGCTAGCCGTTCCAGACTGGCCAGATCGAGCCGCGACAGCACAAGATTGCCGTCGGCGTCCTTCAAGAAACCGGCCGACCGGCCTTGCTCATCGGTCAGCGGAATCAGACCCCCTGTTTCTTCACCGATCCCCACTGGAATCACCTGGATGCCGGCGCGGCGGCACAATTCGGCCTCCTGCTCCCAGTTGCCCTCCAGGTCTTCGCCGTCGGTCACCAGCAGGATCGCCTGGAAACCGGCGTCGCGATCCTTGCCGCCGCCGGACTCCAGAACCTCGCGGCTGACGCGCAGCGCCGTCGCGAGCGCCGTGCCCTGAGTGGAGATCATGTCCGGCGCCGCCATGCGCAGGAATACCTCGGCCGTCCCCAGATCGGTCGTCAGCGGGCATTGCACGAATGCGGCGCCCGCGAAAAGCACCAGGCCGACGCGGCTCTCGGTCTGCCGCCGCAAGAACGCCGTCAGCTCGGCCTTGGCGCGCTCCAGACGGCTGGGCACGACGTCCTGCGCGAGCATCGAGCGCGACACGTCGAGGGCGATGACCACGTCGTGGCCGCGTTGGGTCACGGTCACTTCGCTCGCTCCCCACTGCGGCCTGGCCAACGCCAGCGCCAGCCAACACAGGCCCGCCAGATAGGCGAAGCGGCGCCAGCCGCGCTGGCGCGGAAACCAGTTCTCGCGTTGCGCCGCCGACTGCGGTCCCAACAAACGCGTCGCGCGAGTGGCGGCCTGTCGATCGCCAGCCTTGATCGCCAGCCACAAGAACAGCGGCGCGACCAACGCGACCAGCCAACCTGCGGCGGCAAACTGCATGCCGACTCCTCTCAGCGCGACGTCACGGCAGACGTCGCGTCCACACTTCCTGGAGCAGCGCGGCCAACACCAGCAGGCAGAAGGCCGGCGCTGCGAACCACCCCGCCAGCTCCCGATGCCAGGTCAGCACCTGCATCTCATAACGACTGGTCTCCAACTGGTCGATCGTCGCAAAGATATTCTTGAGTTCCTCGCCGCTGGTGGCGCGACCGGTGATCCCGCCGGTCCGCTCAGCGATTCGCCGCAGCAGCGCCTCGTCGATGTGGGTCTCGATCTGCTGCAGGCGCGGGCCGAACGGCGTGTCGACCGGAAACGGCGCCAGTCCCTCGCGCCCGACCGCCACGGTGTAGACACGCACGCCGAGGGTGTGCGCCAGTTCCGCTGCGGTCTCCGGCTCGAGCGTGGGCACGTTGTTGACACCGTCGGTCAACAGGATCACCACTCGGCTCGTCGCGGTGCTGTCGCGCAAGCGTCCCGCGGCCATGGCCAGGCCCAGTCCGATCGCGGTCCCAGCCTCGATCAACCCGCATTCAACCTCATCCAAAAACCCCAGCAGGATCTGGCGATCCAGCGTCAAGGGACACTGGGTAAACGCCCGCGAAGCGAAAAGCACCAAACCGATGCGGTCGTGCGGCCGGCTGAGGATGAATTCGCGGATCACGTCCTTCGCGGTTTCCAGACGATCCCGCGGCGCGAAATCGAGGGCTTGCATGCTGCCGCTGATATCCAAGGCGATCAAGATGTCAACCCCCTCGCCGGCGACCGTTTCGCTGCTGTAGCTTCGCCGCGGCTGGGCGAGCGCAACAACCAACAACAGCAGCGCCGCGATCACGAGCCAGGGAGCCAGGCGCGCCAGGCGGACGCGCAAACTCGCCGGCAAAGGGCCGAAGAGAGCCGTGTGGGAATGCCGGAGACTGGCGGGCGCGCTCGGGTGGTGGTAGCGCCACCACAATATCGCGATTAACGGCACAGCCGCCAACAGCAGCCACGGATGCGCCAGCGTCAACATGCCGCCCTCCGGGGATCCTCCAACGAACCCGAATAGCGTTGTTGCAATTCCTGCCAGGCCGCCGTCGCCGCGGCGAGCGTCTGCGCCGGCGCCGGCGTCCAGACGGGCTGGATGCGCACGCCGTCAATGCAATTCAATGCCTCGGCGAGACAATCCCGGTAGTGCCGCGCGGTGATCGCCGGCGGCGCATAGCGCAATTGATCGCAGGCGGCCAACAGGCGGACGAAGCCATCCGTTTGCGCCGCGGGCCAGCCGGCTTCGCGAGCGGCAGCGGCCAGTTCCGTCGCCGTCATTTCGACCGCCGGCAAATGGAAACGGGCCTGCACGTACCGGCGTGCGATGCTCGCCAGGCGGTCCAGTTCGCCGCGTCCGTCGCGGCGGACATCGCCGCTCGACCGATCCAGTTCCCGCAGAGCCAACGCCGCCTCCAGCCAGGCGGGCGGCGGCAACGGCAGACTGTCGAGAGCAGCGGCGCTGCCGCGGCGACGCCAGCGCCGTCGCCCGATCCACCAGGCTGCCGCGAGGGCGACGCACGCGAGTGCCCAGACCAGCCAGCGCGGCAGTCCGGCTAGCTGGCGCGGGTCGCGCACCGGCAGGTATTCGCCGGAATCAGCGAGACGGCCGTGAACTTGCAAGACCTCTCCAGGAGTGCCGTCTTGCCAGGCCGCCCGCCAAGGCCCCAGGCGATAGACCCGCCAGAACGAGACGGCGCGCGGCCCGACCGCCGCAGGCAACGCTGCGAGTGCATCCGTTAATAGCGTTTGAGCGGTCGGTGCGTCCGCTGGTTCGAGCCAATCCACGTCGACCAACAACGTCGCTGCCGGTGGAAACTCGACGTTTTGCGGACCCTCCACGACCACGGCGACCAGATCCCCCAGTTCGCCCGCGTCTGGTACGACGCGCAGTTGGAGCGTCTGCGGCGCCTCGGCCCGCCAGGAAAAGCGCGCGATCGCCGTGTCGGCCGCCGCGGGTGATCCGC
>JAQULN010000243.1 GCA_028718575.1 Candidatus Krumholzibacteriia bacterium
GCTTGGGCGGGAGATCTTTGAGCACGTCCATCTTGCGCCGGCGGATCATCACCGTGCCGCGCAAGATGCGTTGCAGCTCGTCGAGGTTGCTCGCGCCGCTCGTATCCCAAACCTCTTTATCGCGGCCTACACGTTGGCGCGTCGCGGCGCAGTAGCGCGTGGCATACCAGAGCCACGCCTGCCCCCATCGCTCGCGGTCGAGCGCCTTCAACAGCGGATACAGCTCGATGGGCTTGTTCAGGATCGGCGTGCCGGTGAGCAGCCGCAGGCGGGCCGCGCTGGCGGCGATGCCGCGCTTCCGCTTATTGCCCAGCGCGGTTTTGATCATGCCGCCCAACGACGCCTTGGCGCGCTGGCTCTTGGGATTTTTCAGGTAGTGGGCTTCGTCGCCAATCAACAGATCCCAATGAACCGCGGCGAGCCGATCCCAGTAATCCCACACGCGGTCGTAATTGCAGATTACGATTTCCGCGCCGGCCAGCACGGTGTTTTTCTCGTTGACGATGCAGATTTCGCGCCGCCGGCAGAGCCACTTGCGCGCCTCGCGCGCCCAGTTGATCCGCAGCGAGGCCGGGCAGACAATCAGCACGCGCCGGATGTCCAGCGCGTTGATCACACCCAGGGCTTGGATCGTCTTACCCAAACCCATTTCGTCGGCGATCAGTGTGTTGCGCCGGCCCAGGGCGAACTCGATACCTTCGGCCTGGTAGGGCAGGTATTCGAGACCGGCCGGGACCGGCAAGGGGCTTTCGTTTACGACTTCCATTTCGCTTCCACGCGCGCGTATTCGGCAAGGCAGATCGCCACGGCCAGGTCTTTGTTCGTCACGGCTGAACCGATGATCGCTGAGGCCCGGCCCTTGGCGAACAGCAGCGCCGTGTCGTGGTCGAGCGCGCCGTCGCCGAGCAGGACCTTGTGCCACGTTGACGGATGCAGCTCGCTGGTTTTCAGCCGCTCCTCGAACACGGCATCCGCCGCCCCCTCGGCGCGATCAACGGACTGTTGCAGTGCTTTCAGCGTTGCTACGTTGCGGCCGAGAAACAGCGCCTCGGAACAGAGATAAACAGCCGTCGGCTTGTGCTCCCGCTCTAGGCCGCCGAACCATTCGCGGAACACGCGGCGGTCCGGTCGGCCGTAGAGCAGGTGAGAGATCAACCGCGGCCGATCCTTGCTGTTGGGATTCCAGGCGAGCGCCGCCAACGCGCCCGTCAGCTCGCTCCCGCTGTTCCCCGGATCATGGCCGAAAAAGAGCAGCATCACGCTTCGGCTCCCGCGGCTGGGGCGTTCTTCCGCGGCCGTCCGCGCTTCGGCTTGTCCGCGCCGTTGCCGGGCTCTTCGTCGCCGCCCGGCGCGTGCGCTTCGTCGGCGGCAAACTCGGCGTCTTCCGCCGCCGCCTGTTGTTGCGCCTGCAAGTCGAGCTCCATCTGCTGCGCCGTGATGTCGGTCAGCTCCGCGTTGTATTCGCTCGTTTCCAGTACGCCGCTGCGCGGGGCGGTGGCCGGGATCTTCGTCGTCGTTTCGGCCGTGTAGATGATCTGGTTCGAGTCCGGCGAGCGCTTGACGAAGGTTAGTTTGATTGTCAGCGTCCGCTTCTCTTCGCTCGAAAGTTCCGGGTGAATGAACGACTGGCGAATGGTCGCTATCGCCTCGTCGATGTCCTCCTGGATTTTGCCGTCAAGGCCAGCGCAAATAATGAAAGTTTGGTTCGTCATGTTATGCTCCTGGCGCGTCCGCGCCGGTTTTAATGAATGCCCGGCCGGGTAGAGAAGCGGCCGGGCGCCGGATGAGAGGCCGGTGTTAGTAGTTCGGCGGCGTCATCTTGGCTACCCCTTCTTTCTCGCCGGTGCGGCGTTATTCGACAGTGATTCGCCCGTCCGCGACATGCAGGCGGCTATCCGCGAGTTCCCACAACTCCGGTTGGTGGGCGATAAATAACAGTTGCCGGAAGCGCCCGATTTCCAGCGCCTTGCGCAGCATCGCCAGGTAGCGGCGGGCGTTATCGCCGTCAAGCGCGCCGGAGCATTCGTCGCGGAATAGCGTACCCGGCTTGACGCCCGACCGCTGGCCGTTGAAGATCGCAATAGCCAAGCTCAGCGCCTCACGCACGATCACCTGCTCCCCGCCCGACAGGCCGCTCACGTCGCCGTCGCGGCCCCGCTCGTTGTCCACCACGCGGATAACGAGGTCTTCGATGGTTTTCTTGCCGTCGCCACTGAGCCTGGTCGTTTCGAGCGACAAGGCAAACCGCGAGCCGAAGCACACCTGGAGCAGCTCATTCGCCAGCGCGGAAATCCCCGGCCCCGCCTGGTCAATCTCCAGCGCCGGGATACCGCGCCGTCCGCAGGCGTCGGCGAGTAGATTCCAGTCGTCGAGGTCGGCGGTCAGGCGGTCAACGTCGGCGTCGAGAGCTTGCGCCTTTTCCGCTTCCGCCAACGCGCGGGCGCGCTGCTCCTCGTACTTGCCTCGTTCGGCGTTCGCGGAATCGAGCGCCGTCCGCTGGCGAGTCTCCGTCATGCGTGCGCGCGCGCACGCCACGTCCAGGTCATCAATCTGGCGTGTGTAGTCCGGCGCGTCTTTGGTCTGCTCTATCAGCCGTTGTATTTCGGCCTCCACCGCGCGCGCGCGCGCGTCCAGGTCCGCGCGTTCGCGGGTCAGGCCGTCGCGTTGTGCGAGCGCCCGCTCTAGCGCCGGTAGTTGATTGGTCAACGCGCAAAGATCGTGCAAGCGGTCGTCTATGCCACGGACGGCTTGCTCTGCCGTCTCGCGGAGTCGTTGCCGATCTTGCGTGGTTTGCGCCAACTCCGTCAGTTTGGCGGCGCTATTCTGTACGGTCAAGGCGGCGGTCTTGATTTCGATTACCGCAGCGGTAATGTGGAGTTTGATTTCGGCTAGCAATTCCCGTTTGCCGTCCAGGGCGCGGGTTGCCGCCAGTTCGTTCGCCGCGGCTTCTTCCTCTTCGACTAGCTCGCGGCGATGCCGTTCGTCGGCGAGCAGGTTCGCTTCGCGCGCGCGCGTCACGTCGGCCGCCAGCGCGCCGTCGTACATTTCCACCACGGCCTGCATGTCGGCGCGCAGGTCCGCCAGGCGCGCCCGTTGCTGCACGGCGTCGGCGATCAACGGGCAGCGGGAATATTCGCCCTGGCCGCCGCAAGCCGCCTGCTCGACTAGGCCACTGCGCTGCTGGGCGTTGCGGTAGGCGTCGAGAAGCGTTTCGTACCGGCGAGCGTCGGCCTGTACCGCCGCCAACTCCGTGCGGCGTTTATCAAGCGTCGCCTCTTGGGCCATGCGCGCCAGCCTGACCTCTGCCGCCGCCGCTTCCAGATCCGCCAGCGGTTTCGCCGCCGCCAGCAGGGCGTCAAGGTTTTTCTCGGTCTCAATCAAGCGGGCGATTTCCGCCTCGGTTTCCCGAATCTTCTTTTCAGCCGCGGCGCGTTGGGTTTCCTGGACGCGGGTCTCGCCGCGCAAGCGCATCAACTCCAGTTCGGCGACGCGGATTTTTTCCAGATCCACCGCTCGCTGCTCTTCCAGCCGCTGTTGCTCTTCGGCGGCGCGGAGGATATCGGCATCCGCGCTCAACACCACCGCCGCCGCAACTTGCTGCTCGATGATGCGCTCGCGGCGTTGGTCGAGGTCATCGTGAGCGACCATCGCGGCGTTGAGCGCCGTCGCCGCCTCGTGGGCTTGATCCTGTTTTCGTTGCAGGTCTTCCAGTTGGCGGGCGAAGCTCTTGCCCTGCGCTTGCGCCGTGTCGAGTTCGGCCGTCGACGTCGAGATTTGCTCACAAAGTTCACTCAGCCTTACAGCCAGTTGAGATTCAATCCAATGTCCCAATTCTGCGATAGCAATACTTTTATCTTGCAGGAAAAATTCCTGACGACGGGAATAGATATCGATCACACTTAACTGTTCGGCCCTTATCTGCTCAATCCGGCCCCTAATTCTCGTGCATTCGGTGCCGGTGAAATTGGATTCGGCCCGCGCCGCTTCGGCGAGTCGTTCCCACCAGTCGAGGCCCAGCAATTGCGCGAGCAGCGCCTTGCGCTCGCCCGCGCGCATCGGCACGACGTCGCCCGCGCGGTTCTGCGCGGCGAACGAACTGGCGAGCACAATGTCTTGCGGCGGGAAAACACGGGCCACGGCCGCATCAAAGTCGCGCACCTTCGGCCCGGCGAGCGGTTGACCGTCGCCGTTGTAGATGTATGCCTCCTGTTTGTCGCTGGTCGCGTTGACCTCCAGCAGCAGCCGATGCCCGTCAAGTCGAGCGTCAACGAAACTTTTGTTCGAGCAGGCGGTCTTCGTCGCCGCGCCGTAGCTGGGTGTCTCGCGGTAGAGCGCGGCCAGGATCAACTCCATGAACGTGCTCTTGCCCGCGCCATTCGGCCCGTACACAGCCACGATGTCGCCAAGCAAATCGAGGTCCACCGTCTGCTCTTCGCGTAACGTATTCCAGCCGGCAAAGCGCAACGAGCGAAGGTGCAACGGCGCCCACTCGCGGGCCGCTTGCGCGCCCGCCGCGCCAGCCAGGTCCGCGAGCCGAGCCAACAGCCGTTCGCGGCGGTCGTCGGCGAGTTCGATTTCCCGATCCCGGCAGTAGCAGAGGAACTTGTCGCCCGGCGTTTGCGCCTGCGCGATTTCCGCGTTCCGCACGCGCTTGACCGGCACGGCAACGGGATCGGGCGTGACGCTGCAAGCTCCGGCCCGCTTGATATCAGCGACGGCGCGATCAAGACACGCCAGCGCGGCTTCGCGCTGGTCTTCCGGGTAGCGCATCCGGCAGCGGACTTCCGCGTCGTCAGCAGCGTTGAGTATCCCGCGGATGAACAACTCATCACCGTCCGGGTCGTCCTCTGCTGAGTAGTCGAATTCTACCAGCACCATCCGCCGGCAGGGCGTTGGGCGGAACTCAATGACCGGCGGCTGTTCCCGCTCCACGCCCACGAGCAGATAGCCCTTGTCTTCCACCTCGCCGAAGTTCCGATGGTTCAGCGAGCCGGCGTAGACGACCTTGCCGCCGCCCAATCTCTGGTGTTTGTGGATGTGGCCCAGCGCGATGTAATCCGCGCCGGTATCGAGCAGGTCGCCCTCCGCCAGCTCTATCTCGCGGCCGATGTGCGTCTGGCCGGTGCTCAGCACCGAACCAGCCACATTTAGGTGAC
>JAQULN010000244.1 GCA_028718575.1 Candidatus Krumholzibacteriia bacterium
GAGTTCCATCTAGATGATCCAGGCCCGGGAAATCCTCGCCTCCCGCGGCAATCCCACGGTCGAAGTGGACGTGATCCTGTCGGACGGCTCCTTTGGCCGCGCCGCCGTACCGAGCGGCGCCAGCACCGGCGAACACGAGGCGCACGAACTGCGCGACGGCGACAAGAACCGCTTCGGCGGCAAGGGAGTGCGCGACGCGGTTCGCAACATCCAGTCCGTCGAAGAGGAATTGATCGGCCTCGACGCAACCGAACAGCATCTTGTCGATCGGATCCTGATCGACCTCGACGGCAGCCCCAACAAATCCAAGCTCGGCGCCAACGCCATCCTTGCCGTTTCGCTGGCTGTCGCGCGCGCCGGAGCCGATTCGGTCGCCCTGCCGCTCTATCGCTATCTGGGCGGCGTTCACGCTCATACCCTGCCGGTACCGATGATGAATGTGCTCAACGGCGGGTCTCACGCCGACAACAATGTCGATCTGCAGGAGTTCATGGTGATGCCGCTGGGCGCCCCTACCTTCGCCGAGGCGCTCCGTTACGGAGCCGAAACGTTCCATGCCCTCAAGGCGATCTTGCGCGACCGCGGCCTGGCCACCAACGTGGGCGACGAGGGCGGTTTCGCGCCGAACCTGGGCAGCAATCAAGAAGCCTTGGATCTGCTGGTCGCGGCGATCGAACGCGCCGGATACAAACCGGGCGAAGAGATCGCGATCGCCTTGGACCCTGCCAGCAGCGAGTTCTTCCAGGACGGACATTATGTCCTGGCGGCCGAGGGCGGCGAGCCGTGGCCGTCGGAACGACTGGTCGAGTTCTACGCGAATCTCGTCGACCGATATCCGATCGTCTCGATCGAAGACGGCCTCGCCGAGGACGATTGGGAGGGTTGGGGCAAGCTATACGAGGCTCTCGGTCACCGGATCCAGATCGTTGGCGACGATCTCTTCGTGACCAATCCGACTCGCCTGCAGCGCGGCATCCAGGAGCGTTGCGCCAACTCCATCCTGATCAAGCTGAATCAGATCGGCTCCCTGAGCGAGACTTTGGAGACGATCGAGATCGCCAAGCGGTCGAACTTCACCAACGTCATCAGCCATCGCTCGGGCGAAACGGAAGATACCTTCATCGCCAACCTCGCGGTGGCGACGAACGCGGGACAGATCAAGACCGGCTCGCTCTGCCGCAGCGACCGCGTCGCCAAGTACAACGAGTTGTTGCGAATCGAGGAAGAACTAGGTGACCTGGCCGTATTCCCCGGCCATTCGTGTTTCTACAACTTGCGCTGAGCGGGGCGATCGACGCCTCGCAACCACCCGCTGGTCATTTCGTTGACCGGGGCGGTGTGGTTCGTCACGATCATCGCAGGCTGTGCTGAGGAGTCGCCGATGTCGGACAAGGATGTCCAGCCGCGTCCCTCGCCGTATTTGCGCCTACTACCGCCGGCCGCCCATCTGGCGCGGAGCACCGCCACGTTGGTTCTCGCCGTGACCGCCGTTCTGCTCCTCTTGGTGACGCTGTTCGGATCGAACGGTCTGGGCGAATACTATAAGTTGCGCACCCAGCACGACCAGATGGCGGCGGAGCGGGAGCGGCTGCAGTCAGAGACCGAGCAGCTCAAGGAGAAGCTCGCGGCGTTGCGAAGCGAACCGTTCGCGTTGGAAAAGCTGGCGCGAGAACGCTACAACATGCGACGACAGGAAGAACACGTCATCCTGCTCCGCCCCGAGCCGTGACCGCCGGTTGCGCCACCACGATCGTTGCCGGCGCAGTCGGTGTCCTTTGCCGCGGGCACGCCGCCAGAAGCTGTCGGATTGCCCGATCCAAGCCGGGTACCATCTGCGCGGCGCAACGCGCGACTTGACACATGATTGGACGCGATCTACATTAGCGATCCACCAAGTTCTGGATGCGGGGTGGAGCAGTCTGGTAGCTCGTTGGGCTCATAACCCAAAGGTCGCAGGTTCAAATCCTGCCCCCGCTACCACTTTGAAAGAATCCCTGATACCTAGCGTATCGGGGATTCTTTTTGTTCGGCGCTCGCCGGTGCCGTTCACCCCGTCCACCGCCAGGTTCTCGACGAAGGCGCGGATGACGCGCTTGCGTTCTTCTCTGATGCCTTGGGTCCGCGTCGCCCACGATATGCCGACGCGGTAGGTCGGCGATGTCCGCCGGCTGCACCTGCCGGTGCGCGCCCACCCGGTACACGCCCAGCAGCCGAGCCTGGGTCCCATCCATCCCCATGAACGACACCACGTAGTCGCAGTTGAAGATGGGCGAGCCCTGGATGCGCTGGTAGGTCTCGATGTGGCCTCCGCGCCGGAGCGCCTCCACGTCGACCCGCTTGTCCTTGTGGCGGACCAGCTTGATCGACTTGGGGCGCGAGCAGTCGAGGCCCTTGAGCGAAAGGAGATCGGCGAGGGAGAGCATGTGACAAACCCATCCTGTTGGTGAATAATGGCTTCGATAGAGTTGTCGGATATTCCGGCACCTGTATTAGCAGCATTCGTGGGAGGCCCTGATGAAGTACCAGCTGAAGGAAGACCACCCTCTCTTTCGAGCGCTGGAGACCGACGACCCCGCCTGGTGGCAGAACCTCAAGAAGGACAAGGAAACCTACTGCGACATCCGCAAGAACAATACGATCAACATCTACTACAACGGCGGGTCGATCCTGCGGCTGTCCTACAATCAGGGTTACCGCGCCCTCATCCACCCCGAGTACCTGCCGCTCAAGGGCGAGGGGGAGTACCTTCGCGTCCACCTGAATGGTCATAAAGCATTCATCGACGATCCAGGGATCATCGACTTTCAGGATTTCGCACCCATCGCCCTGGCACGCATCAAGAAGCGCATCCGCAACCACTTTCCCCGCAACTCGGAGAAAGCCATCCAGGGCCGATACGTCACCGACCAGCTGAACTCGAAGCGCCGCGATGGCTTCTTCATCGACACCGAGTTCGAGTATTCCGTTCGCCAGAAGAACGGGAGATGGCGAATCGGTCGCATCGATCTCGTGTGGGTGGATCGCGACTCGAGGCAGATCATCCTGGTCGAATTGAAGACCCGCAACGACGCCCGGATCCAGCCCCAAAACGCCGACCGACCCGGGGGCATCGAAGACCAGCTCGGCGAGTACCGCCGGTTCCTCGGGGATGCAAAGAACCAAGCTGAGATCAAGTCCCACTACGAGAAGGTCTATCAGATCAAGAAGAGGCTCGGCCTTCTGAGGGGATTCACAAAGCACCCCACCCTGAAGGACTACTCCGTGGCCGAAAGGCCGGTCCTTCTGGTCGGAGACGCGACGCAGGACTGGATTCGTACCCAGGCCGGCGACCTGTATGGCCGGATCGCTCCGCTGGTCATGGGGTTATTCTGCCAGGGGATCGGGACGAACAGCTTCAGGATTCCGAAGCGTGGGGCGAAGCATACTTTCGGATTCTAGGATTGGCATTTTGGATCGGCTGCGTCACCCAGGTCCACGTCAGCCCCGGTACACCACTTCCCGGTGCCAGGCCAAACGTTCGCGGTCGGGCTGGTGGCCCACGGCAGCAGGCAGATAGATCGCGCCTCTCTCCCGCACCTTCGACTCCAGGTCTTAGTACACGAGACCGTTGTCGAAATCCTCGCGCAGGGCCTGGCTCACGCGAAACTCGTAGTCCGGCGTGACCGTCACGTAGCCCTTGTCGTAAAGCCGGTGCAGGTCGGCACGCAGCAAAAGCCCGTTGCTCACCTCATGTGGACCACCGTCCGCGTACGGCTGGATGTCGGCAGAGTCCAGGACCGGCAGGCTATGCTCGCCGGTCACGGCACAAGCCCGACCATACGCGTCGGTCACCGCGATTCGGAACGAGTCCTGACCGAGTCGCGGGCGATAAATCTGCTCCTTGCCGTAGCGCGGGGATTCATCACGCACGGCGGCCTCGGGCAGGGGCCGTCGGTATGCCTGAAGTCGCTCCACACAGGCGTCCCAAACCCGTTTCCCTTCACCCTCCGATAGATCGTAGGTACTCCCCTGGACGATGTTCTGCGCCCAATCGCGCGGTGCGGGGATCCAGTCGTCCTGCGGGAAAAACGTCGGCTGCAGAATCATCCGGCAACCGACCGGAGGGTCAAATCCCGGACCGGCGGTCTTCGAATCGAACCGGCCTCGGTACTTGCGGATCCGGCGAGCCATCGTGGACAGATCGGGAGCGCCGTTCTTCTCGCCGAACGCCTCCCAGGCCAGGGACATCGGCACCGTCGAGATCGGACCGAGGAATCCAAAGCCGCCGATGGCGTGGTGCGGGCTCTTCAGCTTGAACAGGAATGGAGAGCCGGGCGAAACCGTATTGAGCGCCGCCTTGCCGGACGGCGCCCAGAAGTTGACCTCGTCCAGGTCGGGACGAGAGAAGAGGAAATCGAACCAGTCCTGGTCCGTGGTTGCTATGAAGCCACGCATAGGAATTGCCCTACCGGCCGTTTGTGGCTCTCAACCCTCAGCGCCCAACACCTCGATGAATTCGGCGATCACTTCCAGCTCAGATTCATCCGCTCCTGTCAGAACAATGGGTTCGAAGTTTGGATTGAACGGCCGTAGCGCGATGACGGTCCAGACCGATGGATCCGCAATCGGCCAGGGCTCGCTCGAATCGCATCGACGGGCGCTCGTGCCGGCACCTGGATGTCCGACCGCCCGGCCACGAGGGCAACCGTGACTGCAGCCGCGCGCCTTCTCGCCGGGATCGAAGACCGGGTCAGACGCTGCGCTCCCCGCGCGAGCGGGCCCGCAGGTACTCGCCACGATGGGTCACTCCGTCTGCGGAGGTCACGGGAAGTCCGTCGGATCGTATCCGGAGTCGCACGGCGGGCAAGTCGCGCGCCGAAGGAAACGGACGGGTTCCCTGGCCGGCATCACCGCCGCGTCAGAGGATCCGGTAGCAGACCAGTTCCAGCGGCTGCGCCTCGTCCTTGGCCGTTCCATGCCGGCGCGATCCCATCATCCCCAGCTGCGCATCCATGTATCCGCGCACGACGAGGGCGTGGTCGGAGTCGGGGAACAGCAACAGGTCCATGCGCGGATCGTCATCGAGGATCACGCGCAGCTTCTCCAGATAGCGGCCCGCGGGGGAGAACACGTCGAACTCGCAGGAGACGCCGGGAGCCCGCTGATAGAGCGCCCC
>JAQULN010000245.1 GCA_028718575.1 Candidatus Krumholzibacteriia bacterium
CGTCGAGCTCCTGGAGGCCGGCCTTCTCGGCGGGCGCCCCCTCGGTGACGCTGGCCACCAGCACGCCCTGCAGCCGCTCCAGCCCGGCCAGGTCGGCCTGCGCCTGGGTCACCGGCTGCACGTTGATCCCGAGCCAGGAGCGCGTGACGACACCTTTGTCCTGCAGCTCATCGATGACGCGCCGGGCCATGTTGGCCGGAATCGCGAAGCCGATGCCGTGCGAGCCGCCGCTGCGGCTCATGATGGCCGAGTTGATGCCCACGATCTCGCCCCGCAGGTTGACCAGCGCGCCGCCGCTGTTGCCGGGGTTGATCGAAGCGTCGGTCTGGATGTGGTCCTCGTAGTTCATCAGACCGGTGGTGCGCCCCTTGGCCGAGACGATGCCCATGGTTACGGTCTGCCCCAGACCGAAGGGGTTGCCCACAGCCATCACGCGCTCGCCCACGCGCAGGGCGTCGCTGTCGCCGAAACTCAGATGCGTCAGCTTGCGGCTGACGTTGATCTTGAGCAGGGCGAGGTCGGTCTGCGGGTCGGTGCCGACGACTTCGGCGTCGAATGTCTCGCGGTCGTTGAACGTGACCCGGATGGCCTCGGAGTTCTCGACCACGTGGTTGTTGGTCACGATGTAGCCGTCCGCCGAGATAACCACCCCGGAGCCGAGGCTGCGCTCGAGGCGCTGGCGCTGGCCGTCGCCGCCGTCGGGCATGTCGAAGAAGCGGCGGAAGAAGGGGTCGTCGAGGAACGGATGGGTCCTGCGCTCGACGAGCTTGTCGGTGTTGATGTTCACGACGGCCGGCATGACGAGATCGGCGACGTCGGCGGTGTCGAGCGCGATCTGTGGTTGGGCCACGGCGGCGCGGACGGCGACGACGCCGCGCTCGGCCGGGTCGCCGGCGGTCAAGACCAGGCCCAGGACCAATCCCGCGGCGACCAGCGCGCCGGCCGCGAGCAGGCGATTGACTTGATATCGTTCACGCATCGTCGGTTATCCTTTTTGCTGCTTGTTCTTTCCGTCCGCGCAGGCTGTTTTCGCCCCGGCAACGTTGCCAAGCGGCCGCCTGCGATCAGGGCCGGACAGCGCCGTCCGAGGTCCCATGCCGGCTTGATACCCGCGGTCGGCGGCGTTGGTTCCCGGGGCGCGGTCTGCGCCCAATCTAGCCGCGCCGGCCGTCATTCGCCGTCGTTGCCGATCGCCTCGACCGGACAGTCTTCCATGGCGTCGCGGCAGAGCTGCGCTTCCGCCTCGGTTTCGGGCTGCTTTTTGACGTAGGAGAAACCTTCGTCGTCGTTGCGGTCGAAGTTGTCGGGCGCGGTCTGGCGACAGAGATCGCAATCGATGCAATTGGTATCCACGTAAAAGGGCCCGGGGACGTTGGTGGAAACCTTGTCGTTGGGATCGGCCATCGTTTGTTTCCTCCTCGCCGGCGAGGCGCCGGCGAACCGTTGTTCGTATCTTCGGGTGGCAGGACGTATAACCTCACATCGCCGCAACGGCCAGGTCGACTTCGCCGGGGCGACGGCCGGGACGGCAGGTTGCAATTCGCCGGCGGTTAAGCCGGGTCGCGCCTTGCCGGCCGCCCGCTCGTTTGCTCCCGGCACGCCCTGTGGACGCAAACTGCACGGTGATCAGCGAAACTCAAGCTCAGCGTTGATTAAAGAAATTCCCTAAGCTGCCTCGTGATGCCCGGTTGTCACGCTGCAGCCGTCGGCAATGGCGCAGGCACCCGGATTGCTGCTCCCCGGTGAACGCGCCGGAACGAGCCGGCAATATGGATGGATCAGGCAACCGGCCAGGAGATGATGTCCATGACCAAGTTGACGCGCACCTTGCTCGCATTCGGGGCCATCGCGGTCCTGAGCCTCAGCGGTGCCTTGCCGGCCGCAGCCCAGACGACCGTCCAGGTGACCGCCACCTGGGCCGCGCCGTCCGAAGGCTCGCCGGTCGAACACTACGTCTTCCAACTTTCGACCAACGGCGGCCCGTTCACGACCGTCGGCACGGTGAGCGGCACCAGCTACGCGCTCGAGCTCGAGATCGGCCAAACCTACATCGCGCGTGTGGCGGGCGTCGACAGCCAGGGTCGCCAGGGGTCCTGGTCGCTGCCGTCGGATCCGTACACGCCGGATGTCGGTCCCCCGGGCCAACCGGGCAAGCCGATCATCATGTAACTTGACGCAGTCCACGGGGCGGGGGTCGCTTGCTGGGGGAGCGACCCCCGATCTACCAGCGGGGGAACTGGTAACTCACACGCAGCCGCAAGCTGTTCCAGGCGTGGCGCTGATCGAGCGCGGCGTGGGAAAACTGCGTCGTCCGGAAGTGATTGACCTCGTAGTGTACCGCGAACTCCCAGTCCGTCAGTCGCACGCCGGCCCCGAGCGACCAGGCGAGCGAATGAACCCCGGCCCGGAATTCGGTGCCTGCGGCCTCACTCTCTTCTTGGTACGTGTTCCGCAGGAAGGCGGCCCCGGCGCCCACGAATGGCCGGAGCGTCCGGTCGCGATCCGAGATGACGTATTGGACATCCAGCGCGTAGCGCAAGGTCCGCACGTTGATCGCGAACGGCTGGCCGCTGGTGTTTGTCCCATCGTAATCGCCGAACTCGACGTAGTTGAAATGCGGCGCGAGGACCAGGTACGGCGCGGGGTAGAATCGCAGCCGCAGCCCGATGAGGTAGCCCAGTTCAGCGCCCATGCCGCGTTGCGTGTTGCGATATCCCGCCGCCAGGTCTCCCAGCGGCATGGCCAGTCCGGTCTCGATGAGAACCTCGGCCTGTTGCGCCGCGGACCCGTCCCGGGCGACCGTCGTATCCGGGCTGGTCGTACCTGCGCCGGGAGTGTCTTGGGCAGCGGTATCGGTCGCGGTCAACAATAGCGCGATCGCGGCCGGCAACACGACGGAGGCAAAACGTCGCAGCATCGGAGATCCTTTCGCGATGGTCGTTTCGACGGGCGCGATGATACGCCACGAACACCGCCAGGGAAAGCGGCGAACGCGCGCGGACTGCGTTGCCTGACGCCGGGCTGGACGTTACCATTGCGGAGAATTCCGAATCCGCCCCCGCTGCGCGCCGAGGTTGCTCATGCCCTGGTCCCGCTTGCTTCGCCAATCCGTCCCCACTGGTGTGCTCGTCGCCGTCCTGTCCGCCCTGCCGGCCATGGCGACCGGGACCTCAGGCGCGTGGCCCGACGGCAAGGAACTGGCCGGACGCCTCATCGAACTGGCCCGCCATGAGCGCGCCACCTTGCACGAGATCGGTCGTTCCGCCGGCGGCCAGAAACTGCGTCTCCTGGAGATCGCGCCGGCTGTGCCGCGCCGGGGGGGAGATCCCGCCGTGCTGCTGCTTGCCAACTGCGAGGGCGAGTTGCCGTTGACCTCGCTGGCGGCCGTCGAGCTGGCCGCCGCCGTACTCGCGGGCGGGACCGAAACGCCGGCGGCCGCGGTCCGCTGGTACGTGCTGCCGGTGGCCTCGCCGGACGCGCACGATCGCGTCTTCGCCGTTCCGCGCGCGTCGGGCCTCGGCAACGCCGCGCCCGTGGACCTCGACGGCGACGCCCTCGAGGGCGAAGATCCGCCCGACGACCTGGACCAGGACGGCCTGATCACCTGGATGCTGGTCGAGGACCCGGCCGGCACCTGGGCTCTGTCCGACGACGGCTTGCCGCTCGCGGCCAATCCCGCCCGCGGCGTTCCCGGCCGCTATCGTCGTGAGAGCGAAGGGTTCGACCAAGACGGCGACGGTCGTTTCAACGAAGACCCCTCCGGCGGAGTCGACATCGCCCGCAATTTCCCGCACGACTTCGCGGCATGGACCGGCCGCGGCGGCCGCTGGCCTGCCGATCAGCCCGAAACCCGCGCGATACTGCAATTCGCGTTCGATCACCGGGACATCGCCCTGGTGATCGTGCTCGGTGAGGCGAACAACCTGTACCGTTTGCCCGTCGTCAACAACCGCGGCGACACCGCGGCGCTCGTGACCGTCCCCTGGCGGCTCGCCGGCGAGCTCGGTCTCGAAGCCAACGCGCCGTACCCGCTGGACCTCGTCCTCGAAGCCGCCCGCCGCTACGGCCGGCGCCAGAATCTGACCCCGGCGCGGGTGCGCGCCATGCTGAGCCTCGAGCCGATGAATCGGCCGCCGATCGAGGACCTCGTTTGGTGGCAAGCCATGGCCGACGAATGCCGCAACCGCCTCGCCGCCCAGGGGTGCGACACGTCGCGCCTGGCGCCGCCGCTGCCCGGCCCGGGTTCGCCGGCTGCCTGGGCGTACTTCCAGTACGGAACGCCGGCCGTCGCACTGGACCTGTGGAGCGTGCCCCTGCCGCCGCCCGTCGCCGCCGCCGATTCGACAGGGAGCCCCGTGCCAGCGGTTGCCGATACCAGCAGCCCGCGACCCGCCCCCGAACTGGCGGCGCTCAAGCAACGCACCGAGCAGATCGGCCTGCCCGGTTGGCGCCCCTGGACCGAAGTCACCCTGCCCGACGGCACGCGCGCGCTGGTCGGCGGACCCGAGCCCGGCGCGCTGCGCACGCCGCCGGTCGCGGAAGCGAACGTCCACGTCGACGCGCTGCTGCCGTTCGTGCTGGAGCTGCCCGGTTGGCTGCCGCGCCTGACGGTGTCCGCGCCGATCATCAGCGATCGCGGCAGCGGCGTGTACGAGGTCGTGGTCCACGTGGGGAACGAGGGTCGTCTGCCGTACCCCACGACCATGGGGACGATCAACCGCCGGCCGCCGCCGGTCGTGGTCACGCTCGCCGGGGCCGACGCGCTCCAGGAGAATTTGCGCCAGGTCTTGCCCCAATTGCCCGCCGGCGGCGCCGTCGCGGTGCGGTGGCTCGTGCGCACCGGCCGCAGCGAGCGACTCTCCGTCACCGCCGAGGCACCGAGCCTGGGCACGGTCACCGTCACCGGAGGCCAGCGATGACGCAACCAGCGCACCACCAGCGGCGCCTGCCGCTTGTTCTACTCGCTGTCTTGACGATCTCGCTCGCGATCGCGCTGGCGGGGTTGTTCGCGGAGTTGGTCGCGGCGCCGGCCGCAGCCAATCTGCTGCCGTCATCGGTTCAGCCCGCCTCCGGCGGCAAACCGCAGTTCCACTGGGACCGCTACTTCGACCAGGACCAGGTCGCTGCCGCGCTGCAGGTTT
>JAQULN010000246.1 GCA_028718575.1 Candidatus Krumholzibacteriia bacterium
GCCCAGAACGCGCGGTCGTCCGGCTGCTGGGCCGCCTCGAACCGCTGCAACGCCAGGGCGGTGTAAGCCGAAAGGGAGCCGGTCACGTAGTAGCGATCGAAGGCGAGCCAGACGGGCATCGTCTCGGCAAGACGACCGCGGGCCAGATTGGGGTGGTCCCGTCGCTCGAGCGCGGCTGGATCCCGCCAGGGCACGTGGCCGGCAGCGTCGCGATAGTTTCGCCGGGCCAGCCATTCGTTGCCGAGCAGTTCCTCCACGGTACCGAAATCGCGGTAGCACTCGGACGCGCCGACGACGACAGGGCGCATCGGACCTTTCACGAAATCGTCGGTGCCCGACAAGATCTCGCGCGCCGTCCCGGTGAAGATACCGTGCGCCGCCTGGACCCCGCCGCGACGCCAGTACGAAATGCCGTAGATCCAGTGGGCGCGATGATCGCGACCCGCAAAGCGGAAGGCGATATCTTCGGCGCGGCGATATCGGCCGAGCCCGGCCAGGTGCAGGGCGCGGATCAGATCGACCTCGTCGCCCGCCGCGCCGAACTTCTGGGCCGAGTCGGCGGCCGCCAGCCCGCGGTTCCACTCGCCGCGGTCGTAGCGCAGCCACGCTTCCAGGATCGCGGCGCGCGCCGCCAGGTCTTGGCGGGAACGCGACGGAGGCGGCGCGGCGCGACGGAACGCAGTCAGCGCATCTTCGGTCTGTTGATAATCGCCGTACCAGCGCCGGCGCTGCGCCAGCTCCAGCCAGGCGGCGGCGTTGGTGGGCGCCAGTCCGACCGCCGTGTGCAGACAGCGCAGGGCGTCGGTGACCGTGCCGGCCGCCACGGCTTGCGCGTGCCAGCGCTCGGCGGCCGTAGCCCGTTCCGCGCGCGCAGCCGCCGGCAGCGCCATAAACTCCGCCAAGCCCAGCGAATCGCCGTCGGCGCTGAACCGCACCGCCGCGGGGTAGTCGACCCACTGCGGCGCGGTCGTCTGACACGCGGCGAGGCAGAGCAGACAGGGGAGGATCAACAGCCGGCGGCCGCGTCCGAGACTGCCGCCGCGCGGGCCCGCTGTCCGCACCATACGCATGGCTCACCCTGCCTTGCGGCGGCCTGCCCTCATCGCAGCAGCCGCTGGAACCAGGCGCCCTTCTCCACCGCGGCGGCCGCCAGCAGATCGACGCGCCCCAGCTCGTGGCCGGCCATGACCACGACCGCCTCGCCCAGCTTCTGGCCGGCCGCGATCGGCGCCTCAACCGCGGACGGGACTTCATGCCGCACCTCGATCGCGTCATGCTGGTCGCGGCGCACCGTCACTGCGAGCGCTTGCCCGACCACCAGCCCCACGGAGCGATCCTTGCCGCCCTGCACCGCGAGGGTCAAGGCGACCGGCTCGCCGGCCGCCGCGAACACGTCGACCGGCGCGTACAGGTTGAAACCGTAGCTAAGCAGGCGGGTCGTCTCGGTGGCACGGCCCTGATCCGTGGGACACCCCATGACCACCGAGATCAGGCGCACGCCCTTCTGCACGGCGGTCGCCGTCACGCAGTAGCCGGCCGGTCCGGTGTAACCGGTCTTCAGTCCGTCCAGCCCTCTGTACGTGCCGATCAATCGGTTCGGGTTGTAGAGCGTGAACTCGCCGCCGCGAAACGGCGCTGTCGCCTGGGACGACCAGTGCAAGATGGTGGGATGCTCAAGCAGGGCACGACCGAGCAGGGCCATGTCCCTGGCGGTCGACAGGTCGGGCTGCTGGCCGCGCGACGGCGGCAGCCCGTGCACCGAGTGGAACTCCGTGCCGGTGAGCCCGAGCTCGACGGCGCGATGGTTCATCAGGTCGATGAACGCCTCCACGCTGCCGGCGACATGTTCGGCGAGCGCCACGGCAGCGTCGTTGGCGGAATGGATGGTCAAGGCCGCCAGAAGATCCTCGACGGAGAATTGCTCGCGGTGCTTGAGCCAGACCTGCGACCCCCCCATGCGGCTGGCGCGGGCCGAGACCGTGACGGGATCGGCCAGCGCGATATCTCCCTCGTCGACGCGCTCGATGATGAGCAACTGGGTCATCATCTTGACCATGGACGCCGGATGCCGGCGTAGGTCGATGTTCTTACCGGCGATGATTTCGCCGGTCCGAGCGTCCATGATGATGGACGCGGCGAAATCGCCGTCCAGCAGCGGCAGCTCGGCGCGGTCGGCGGCATCGGCGTTGTCAGCGCTGGCGGTCGCCGCAACGACCGCGGGCACCAGGCAGCCGAGCGCAATGATCGCGAGGCGAAGGAGCCAGGAGAATAACGTCGTCCGTGCGTGCATGCTGACATCCTTGTCTGTTCGGTTCCTGGTCGTGGCGAGGTTACCGCGGCGCACGGCGATGTCAAGCCGAGCCGGCGCCCACCGCCGGCGCCCGCGCTCCCCAGGCGAGCGCCCGGTCCGGATAATCGGTGAAGACGCCGTCGATGCCGAGGCGAACCATCAGCTCGAATTCCCAGCGCCGATTCACCGGGTAGACGCGCACGGCCAAACCGCGCGCGTGCGCCGCGTCGACGAACCGCGCCCGGGCCGACCAGCGCGAAATATGGACCGCCTCGGCCCCGATCCGGTAACCGGCCTCGAGGACCTCGGCGCCCGCTCCCTTGCCGACCAGAGGCGCCACGGGAAACGCCGGCTCGCGCTGGCGAGCTCGGTCGAGCAGGTCCCAGTCGAACGCCGACAGCAGTAGTTGATCCGGCGACCATTTCCCGGCGGCCACCGCGCGTTGCAACGAGGCCAACGTGGGGCCGAGCGCTTCGTATTCCTTGAGCTCGATGTTGAGCCGGGCCCGACCGGCGGCGAGCGCGAGGACTTCCTCCAAAAACGGAATCTGCTCGCCGCGGCCGGCATCCAGGGCCCTGATTTCGGCGAGTGGCCGCGCGGCGAGCGGACCCTGGCCGCTCGTTGTCCGATCGAGGGTCGGGTCGTGGATCACCAGCAGGCGGTCATGCGCCAGATGCACGTCCAGTTCGAGCCAGGTCGCACCCATGTCCAGAGCGCGGCCGAAAGCGCGCAGCGTGTTCTCCGGTTCCTCACCGCTGGCGCCGCGGTGCGCGATGCACACGGGAAACGAGGTGCCAGTGATGTGGCTTGATTCGACTGGCATGAACGGGCAGCCTTTCGGGCGGCGATGGTCTTTTCACCCCAACCCTCGGCAAAAAAGAGGGCTGAGGCAAGCTGGAACGAACGATCAACGGGTTAAGTTTCCTCCCGCCATCCTGACCAGCACCGGATCGAAGCGCGCGATCGGCTGCACGAGGTCGGCCTGCGCGGCCATGACCTGCGTGATGTCTTTATATGCTTGCGGCGCCTCGTCGAGGCCGGCCCCCAACAGCTCCACGCCGCGGCGTTGCAACAGCTCGCACACCTCAGCCCGCCGCAGGCGGCGCTTGGCCTCGGTGCGGCTCAGGCTGCGGCCGGCGCCGTGGCTCGCCGAGCGCAGACTGGCCGCCGAACCCAGCCCGCGCACCACCCACCCGGGCGTGGCCATCGAGCCCGGGATCACGCCGAGGTCGCCGGCTCCCGCCGGCGTGGCGCCTTTGCGATGCACGACGACCTGGCGGCCGCCGTGGGTCTCGAGCCAGGCGAAGTTGTGGTGGTTCTCGACCGTCGCCAGACGCCGCGCGCCGAGCGCGCCGAGCACAGCGGCATGGATCAGCTCGTGGTTGGCCGCCGCGTAACGGCCCATGAGCTGCATGGCGGCCCAGTACTCCTGACCCGGCTCGCTGCGCAGGTCGAACCAGGCCAGGTGCCGCCGCGTGCCCGTCGCGCCGCGGTGCAGCGCCGCCGCCAGGCGCGCGTAGTGATCGGCCACCTCAAGTCCGGGGCGGCGGCTGCCCGAGTGGCTGAGCAGAGCGAGGTAGACGCCGGCCGCCAGCCCCAGGTCGGGCTGCGGCAAGGTGAGGCGGCCGAATTCGACGAAATGATTGCCGCTGCCGCTGGTGCCGAGTTGCGACCAAGCCAGGTCGCGCAAGCGGCGCGTGACCGGGCCCTGCGCCCAGTCGGCTTCCAGGACGGAGTGATCGCGCCGCTCGCCGGCGGCGAACGCCGCGCCGGCGCCGAACCGCGTCTGCCTCAGGATCGCCTCGCGCAGGGCCTCGCGGCGCGACTCGAGGCTGTCGGCGGGCCAGTCCACCACCGTCAAGCGCATGCGGCAGGCGATGTCCACCCCGACCGCGTAGGGAATCACGACCCCGTCGGTCGCCAGGACGCCGCCGATCGGCAGGCCGTAGCCTACGTGGGCATCGGGCATCAGGGCCCCGGCGGCGGCGACCGGCAGGCTGACCGCGTCGCGCATCTGCTGCACAGCCTGCGGATCCAGATCGGTGCCCCACTGCCGCCAGGGCGCTTCGCCGCCGCGGCGCCGGGGCGCGGACGGGCCGTCGGCCGCGCCGGCGATCGATGGCGCTGGTCGTGACCCGGCGGCCAGCAATTGGGCCAGCGGTCCCCAGATCGCGTGCTCGGCCAGCAGCAGGGGTCCCGCCAGGATCTTGCGGATCGCCTCTTGTTGCGCCTCGCGACCGAGCCCGGCGCGGGCGGCCTCGCGGCAGGCGCGGCGAGCGGCCACCTGGACCTCGGAGTCCCGCAGGCCGAGCTTGCGCAGATCGCGGGCTTTCAGGACTCCAGCCATCGCGAGACTCCTCCGGGTAACCGGGGAACCATACCGACAATGTACTCTCAACATACGTTTTCGGCGGTCGATAACGACATCGATACGATCGTAACTCGAACTTTTCTTCGAAGGACCCGTGCGATGCCCACTTGCCTCGAGAACGCGCTCGCGGTTCATTGCGCGGACGACGGCCGCCTCCTGGGATACGCCGCCAAGGTGACCGACCGCGGTCTGAGTTTGACGACCGAGACCCCCCTCGATCTGCACCGGGAATACGACCTGGAACTGGTGATCGCGGCGACCGACGTTCAGCCGCAACAGACCTGCCGCGTGCGGGCCCGCTGCATGTGGGTCGGCACGGACGCGCGGCCGCGGCGTTGTCTGGCGGGATTCGAATTCTTGGCAGGGCCGGTGACGCCGTAAGGTCCTTGCAGGTCGTTCAACGGCGCTGGACCGGCACCGGAATCAAGCCGGTGATTTCC
>JAQULN010000247.1:0-2484 GCA_028718575.1 Candidatus Krumholzibacteriia bacterium
ACCCGGCAGGCCGCGCCCAGACTCAGGATGTGGGGCAGTTCCAGGTCGGTGGCCAGCCGGTAAGTGCGACGGCCCGGCGCGCCCGCGAGCTCGTCCAACGTCTGGTCGACGGCCGCGATCAGCGCGTCAGGGGCTATATTCGACAGCTCGCCGTCCTGGTTTCTGTAGCGCATCGTCTTGTGGTGGTGATACATCAAGCCCAGGGACCAGCGCCCGTTCGGACGGTACATCATGCCCGCGGACGGGGTCACATTCAACTTGCTGGACCCCTGCAAACGAACGTCGACGACGTTGACCAGCTCGTTATGACCGCCGAATGCCAGACCTTTGAAGCGGTTCAGCTCGATCTGCTGCCAGGCGATATCGGCGCCGAGCCCCACCGTTAGATGGTCGGAGATCCGGTAGCAGACGGCCGGGATGACGTAGATCGTGGCCAGATCGACATCGTAGCTCGTGAACCGGCCGGTCCAGGCCTGAGGGTCGCGCCATTCGACGCCCAGGCCGAACGGGGCGTAGAATCCGAGGCCATAGGCCAGCTTGCCGGCCGGATTGAAAACCGCGCCGCCGCCGGGGATCGGGAACGACTGGGTGACCGTCTCGCCGGTTGCCGCCGGCACCGGCGGTGTGGCCTGTCGGAAGCGCATGCGCGGCATCACCGGCATCAAGTTCGCATCGATCACGGTCGGGGCCATGAAGCCGAGCGCCGCGACGTTGTAGAACGGCGCCGAGCCGTCGTCGACCGACGCCGTGACCGCGCAACCCATGCCGGTGGCCCGGGCGCTGGCCTCGTAGATGCTGAACCCGCCGGCGCCGACCGGTGCAGCGCCGGCCAAACCGAGGCACCCCGCAAGTGCGATCCGCAGAATCAGGCAGCGCACGATTCCTCCTTGGCGGCGGCGGCCGGTCCGGATCGACCAGCCCTTGGCAACGGGCGCTCGGCGGTGCATCATCCGGCACACTGTCTCGCCAGCGAAAACGGAGCGGCCACGATGCTTGTGATCACCGATCTCGGCGCCTGGGACGTCGACCCGCTAGCCTCACTCGTGGAGGCCCGCCGCGTCAAGCTCGGGTTGACCCCCGCCGAGGATGAAGCCGTCGTCCTACTGCGGGAGCTGTTCCCGCGCGCTCGATCGCTGAACACCGCCGCGATGGCGGCGGACCGCGCGCCGGCCGGTTGGTTGGCCCTGGCCGTGGCGGCCAAGGCCGACGCCTCGCAGTACGATGCGCTGATGGCGGTCGCGCGCCGGCCGGCCGCGTTGCCCGGGCCGATCGCCGCCATCGCCTTGGCCGGCTGTAACTTCCACGGCAATCGCGGCCGGCCGTGGTCGGCTCCGCGCGGCAACCTGCACCTGAGCTGCTGCCTGCCGGTCGACCTGGACCTCGCGCGCAGTGCGGCGGCGTTGCCGGCGACGGCGGCGGTGGCGGTCTGCGATGCGCTGGCGCAATGCGCGCCGGATCTCGAGCCACGCTTGAAATGGGTCAATGACGTGCTGCTCGCCTGTGCCAAAGTGGCGGGCGTGCTCGCAGCGGCGCAGACACGCGGCTCGCGTGTGCTGGCCCTGACCTTCGGTATCGGCGTGAACGTCGCGGTGGCGCCGGAGGTGGCGCCCACCGTGTTCGTGCCGCGGGTGACGTGCCTGCATGCGCACGCGGCGGGACGCCAGGTTACCGTCGGCGGCCTGACCTTGGCGCTGCTGGCTGCGTTGGGAGCGCGGGTGGTGCAACTTGCGCGGGAAGGCCCCGACCCGGTGATCGCGGCCTACCGGCAAAGCTGCGGCGATATCGGGCGGCGCGTCGGCGTCTGGGCGGAGGGGCTGCCGGATGCGGCTGACCTCGCTCAGTTGCCGCCTCCGCTGGCGACCGGCCGGGTTTTGGCGCTCGCCGGCGATCTCGCGCTCGTCGTGGACGGTGCGCCGGAGCCGTTGCGCAACGGTCGGCTCGCCTACCTCGACTGACCGATGTGTTCGCAAGGGACGTCGGGCCGGGAACCTGTTTCGCGGCCGTCCGTTTGTCTGCGCATGCCGGCTCTTTCGGTTTCCCGCCGGCCAGCGTGGGTCTGGCCGGCCAGCTGCAGCGGTGCCTTTCTGGCGCTGCTGCTCTTGTTGCTGGTGCCGGCGCCGTGGTGGCGCGCGCTCTGGTCACTCCAGTCGCTGCGGGCGTTGCCGGCGAGCGAGCAGGCGGCCGATTTCGTCGTGCTCGATGTGCTGCCGGTGCGGCCGCCGCCGCCGATTGCGGCCGCTCCGGACGAGTCGGACTCGCGAGCCGCGCTGGAGCGGCTCTGGCAACGGGATCCCGACTGGTGGGAAGCGGCCTGGCGCGGTCGGCTGATCGTGGACCAGCGTCCAGCGCCGAGCGTGCCCGATACGCTGTTGCCGGCGCCCCTGCTCGCCCTGTTGGGTTCGCGCGCGGCGGTCGAACTCGTCTTGGCCATGCCTGACAATGCGGTGACCGCGCGCCTGTGGTGGCTGGTCGAACAGGAACGCC
>JAQULN010000247.1:2494-5074 GCA_028718575.1 Candidatus Krumholzibacteriia bacterium
AACGCCTGACCTACAACGATCTCGACGGCATATTCACCGCGATCGCCCGGGCCCGCGCCTACGCCGACCTGAAGAGTCGCGAAGCGGCGATGTACGGCGAGTTCATGTTCGAGACCGTGCCCGTGACGAAATGAGATCGTCTCCGGCGGCGATGCTTGCGGGCCGGCGGGACGGCGCTAGTTTAACCCGCGACCCCGGCAAGAACGTTCCAGGCGGCAACGTTCGAAAGGCAGCACGATGACCGACCTCGCCGGCAAGCGGTGTATTCCTTGCAGCGGGAGCACGCCGCCGCTGACCAGACCTCAGATCAAGGCCGTGCTGGACCAGGTCCCCCAGTGGGAGGCCATCCTGGACCATCACCTGCGGCGGGTGTTTCACTTTCCAGATTTCCAGTCGGCCCTGCAATTCGTGAACCGGATCGGCGCCGTGGCCGAAGCCGAAGCGCACCATCCGAGCGTCAGTTTCACTTGGGGTCGCGTCGAAGTCGAGATCTGGACGCACAAGATCGACGGCCTGAGCGAAGCCGATTTCGTCCTGGCCGCCAAGATCGACGCGTTGCCGCGCGGCTAAGCTCTGTCGCCAAGGCTCGGATCTTGTCTGCGGGACCGGCGGCGACCGCCGCCGGCGATCGCTCGTTGACGCAGCCGGCGCTGCGTTCCAGAATGCCGCAGCGGGCGGCGGCGCCGCGCCGTCCAGCCGCGCCGCAACGACGCCAGCGAGCGAGGTCGGACGATGCCGCAGTTGTTTCGCCTGCGCAGGGGCAAGCTCGGTGCCGCGCCCGGGACCGTCGAGTTCCTCGGACCGCCGCGGATCGACCGCACGCGCCTGCAAGCCATGGCGTATTCGCCGGACCAGTTCACCGAGCGCGAACTCGCGAGTATCGATCCGTTCCTCGACGGCACGATCGCCGGCGGCTGCCGCTGGCTGAACGTCGACGGCTTGCACGACACGGCCAACCTGCAGCGTCTCGGCGATAACTTCGGGCTGCACCCCCTGGTGCAGGAGGACATCGTCAGCCCTCACCAGCGCCCCAAGCTCGAAGACTACGAGGACTACCTGTACACCGTCTGCCAGATGATCACGTTCGACGAGCAATCCGGTCGCTGCCTTTCCGAACAAGTCAGCCTGGTGGTAGGTCCGGATTGGGTGCTCACGTTTCAGGAAGTCCCCGGCGACGTCTTCGACGGCGTTCGCCACCGGCTGCGGCAGGGAAAAGGCCGCTTGCGCGGCGGCGGTTCGGCCTACCTGGCTTATGCGTTGCTCGATGCGGTGGTCGACAGCTACTTCGTGGTGATCGAGCAGATGGGACTGCGGATCGAACAAATCGAGGAACGGCTGCTCGCCAAGCCGGACGCCGAGCAACTGGCCGCGGTCCACGCGCTCAAACGCGAGATGATCCACCTGCGCCGCGCCGTCTGGCCCCTGCGCGAGGTGGTGGGCGCGCTCGAGCGCGGCGAGTCGAAGCTGGTGCCCAAAAGCGTTCGCCTCTTCTATCGTGACCTGTACGACCACATCATCCAGGCGGCCGAAGCGGTGGAGACGTATCGCGACATCCTGACCGGCCTGCAGGACCTCTACCTCTCCAGCGTCAGCAATCGGATGAACGAGGTCATCAAGGTTCTGACGATCATCGGCACGTTGTTCATCCCGTTGACGTTTCTGGTCGGCGTCTATGGCATGAACTTCAAGTATATGCCGGAGTTGGGTTGGAAGTGGAGCTATCCGCTGTTCTGGTTGATCTGCCTCGGCGCCGTCAGCGGCATGCTGGCCTGGCTCAAGCGTCGCGGTTGGCTATGACGCGCGCGGCGAGTGCGTGCTCCGGCGGCTGGCGCTTTGACGCCAGACATCGATGCTGAACAGACCCAGCGCGCACCATATCAAGCTGAAGCTCATGAGTTGTGTGCGATTGAACGGCTCGCCGTAGACCACAACCGCCAGGAGAAACTGGAGCGTCGGCGCTGCATATTGTAGGAACCCGAGGGTCGCGTAGCGCAAACGGCGCGCGGCGTTGGCGAACCACACCAAGGGCAACGCCGTCACCAGGCCGCTGGCGGCCAGCAGCAGATCGCCGCTGCGGCTCCCATGGCCGAAGACGAGCCGCTGGTCGATGGCCCAGACCGTCAGAGCGACGCCGGCGGCCGGCGCCAGCAGCGCGGTTTCGATCGCCAAGCCGGCCATGCTCCCGATCGGCGCTACCTTGCGCAAGAGCCCGTACAGCGAGAAGCTGACGGCAAGAACCAACGACACCAGCGGCAGACTGCCCAGCCGCACGGCCAGCAGCGCGACCCCGGCGCCGGCCAGTCCCAGGCTCGCCCATTGCAGCGGCCGCAAGCGTTCGCTCAGCAGCAGCATGCCGAGCGCGACATTCACGAGCGGATTGATGAAGTAGCCGAGGCTCGCCTCTAGCACCCGCTGGTTGGCGACAGCCCAGATGTAGATGAACCAGTTCAAGCCCACCAGCAGCGTCGTTGCCGCCAGGATCAACAGCACGCGCCGCTCGTGCGCGGCTCGCCAGACGGCGGCCAGTTCGCCGCGCCGGGCCAGCAGAACGACGAGCAAGAGCAGCGACCACAGAATCCG
>JAQULN010000248.1 GCA_028718575.1 Candidatus Krumholzibacteriia bacterium
CGTTAGTGAGCGTGGCGACGCGCTGATCGCGATCCTCGACTTCGCGACCGGCCACACCGAGCCGGCGCGCGCCTGCGCGGCCGACGCCACCGGCGAGGGCGCCATCGATACCGTGATCCTGACTGCCGCCGCCGCATCGCCGCTGGTGCTGCTGCCCGGCCACGGCGACATCAGCTTCGCGCCGCCGATCGCCGCGGGCTTCGGACTGGGATCGCTCGCCGGCGCCGCGCTGTGTTGTGTCGATCTGGACGGCGATCGCCGCGCCGACGTCGCGGTGCTTGTGCCCGGCCTGAACGAGGGCCTGCGCATCCTGCAGGCCACTGGCGACGGCTTCGCGCCGCCGGCCGGCGTCAAGATCGGCGGAACCGACCTCGCCGCGGCCGATGTGGACCGCGACGGCGATGTCGATCTGATCGTGGCAAGGCCGGCCGCCGGCGAAGCGGCGTATCTGCGCAATCTCGGCGACGGGCGATTCGCCGCGCCGGCTCACGTGGCGCTCGGCGGAATGCCACAGCTGGTCGCGCTGGCAGATGTCAACGGTGACGGCTGGCCGGACCTGATCGCCGCCGCCGCAGACGGCTCGCTCGTGGTTGCCCGCAATCGGGGCCGGTAGGCCGCGGCTGAAACCGGTGAGCAGTACTAGTGGTCAGAGGGCTTGTCGCCAAATGGCCGTGTAGAATCTCTCCCTAGAACCGCCCCGGCCTATCGAGGACCAGCCCGTTTCGTCGCCACACGCCGACCAGCGCAAAGCGACGAGACCCGATAACGGATTCGAGGACCACACGACCCACCGCACTACTGTTAACCCTCGTCGCCAGGCTCCCCGCCCGCAGTGCCGATAGCAGCCCGGCGGCGCAGGGTTTCGCCTGCGTCGAGATGGCGGCGACACTGGTGATCACCCAGAGCACCCGCGAGCGCGTGATCGGCGTGGTCAACGGCGCCGCCCTAGTGGGCGTCGTCGATCGCTTTCGGTCTGTCGGGGGAATCGGGTTCGTAGAAGCGTCATCTCAACTCTCGACTCCAACTGCGATTCGTTGTGTTGCTGGCAAGCTGCACGGTGTCTAACCGACATAGACGAACCGTCGATTGGACGCCCACCGGGCATAGGTCGGGATGTCGCTCTCTTGCCGATCGGCGTGACAACGCGCGCGGGAACACGTGAGGCTGTGCCCGGAACGACCGAAGAGGCATAAACATGCATGCCAGGCTCTCCGTATTCATCGGCTGTGTCTTGATCCTGCAGACCGCTTGCCTCGTGGCGGCGCGTGCAGACCCTCCGGTCGCCGCCGATCCGCAGCCGGCCGGCTGGCGCAACGGCGAGTGGTCGCGCAGGTTCCAGCCCATGGGAATGGCCGTGAACATGGGCGGCGCCGCCGTCAAATGCATGACCGACTGGGATGGATCGCTGGCGGTCGGCGGATGGTTCAACGAGGTCGGCGGCCTGGAAGCCAACCACGTCGCCGTCTGGAACGGCCTCCACTGGCGAACCCTGGCCGGCGGACTCGGCTGGGAGGCCAACGCTCTCCACGACCACGGTCGGCTCGTGGTGGGGGGCAACTTCCACACGGTCGACGGTGAGCCTATCGAGTACGTCGCCCAGTGGGATGATCAAGATCGCCGGTGGTATTCGATGGGCGAGATCGCCGGCGAGGTCCGTGCCTTCTGCGAGCAGTTCGGCGGCTTCTACGCCGCCGGTCAGTTTCTGAATCCCGTCGGTTCACTGGCCCACTGGATCGGCTCGAACTGGGATTACCCGGGCGTCAGCGTAGGCCTGGGCACCATCAACGCCATGGAGGACTTCTATAATTCCATCTACTTCGGAGGCGCCTTTTATGGCAATGGCGCTCTGAGCCTCTACGGTTGGGACGGCGAGAACGACATCCGGCATGACCTGGACGGAAACGTCCACTGCCTGCTGCGGGACGGTTACTGCCTCTACGTGGGCGGCTCGTTCGAACACGCCGACGGCGTGGAATCGCACGGACTGGTCAAGCTGTGGGCCGGCGGCGGCTTCCAGGCCGTTCCCGAACCTCTCGTCGACCGCAACGTCAGGGGACTGGCCAGATACCAGGACGCCATCTACGTCGCGACCGACCAGGAGGTGCGACTGTGCGGCGCCGACTCCTGGTCCGAACCGCTGGGCGGTACGTTCGACGGTCAGCTCCTCTGCCTGGCGACCTGCCAGCCGCTCGGCGGTCTCTTCGCCGGCGGGCGCTATATCAGATTACCCAGCGTGCTCGAGGGTCAAGACGATGCCTGGAACGTGCTGCGCTGGGACCGCGACCAATGGTGCCCGGTAGGAGGCGCCGGCAGCAACGTGACCGCGCTCCACGTGCACCAGGACGAGCTGATCGCTGGCGGTATGTTCACCACCATCGGCGGCATCTCTGCCGGCCGGATCGCCCGGTGGGATGGCGCGCAGTGGCGGACCCTCGGCACCGGGGCGAACAACACCGTCCGGGCGCTCGCCACCTATCAGGGCCAGCTGATCGCCGCAGGAGACTTCACGACGGCTGGCGGCATTCCGGCCGCCCACATCGCGCGCTGGGACGGCAGCGCCTGGCACCCTCTCGGCGACGGGGTCGGCGGCCAGAGCGTGATCGACGGCGTCACCGCCCTGCTGGGCTCGACCGAGGACCTCTTCGTCGGCGGGGACTTCACCGAGGCGCAGGGCGAGATCGCGCGCGGAGTCGCGGTGTGGGACGGCGCCGCGTGGAGCGAACTCGGTGGTGGTGTCCATGATGGCTACGAAGCTACTCGCGTGAACGACCTGCTCGTCAAGGACGGGAACCTGTACGTCGGCGGCGACTTCGCGCGAGTCGGCGCCACCATCGCTTCGAGAAAGCTGGCGCTCTGGCTGGACGGCGTGATCACACCGACCCTACTGCGCTCGTTCCTGGTTCGCGTGATGGAACCTGGCTCCGTCGGCGATGGCCACGCGACGGGACGGACCGTGGCGGCAAGCTGGAGCACCTCGCGGCCGAGCGAGCCGGAAGAGTTCCGGCTCACGGCGCGCGCCACCGGACGGACCTGGTCCGTACCGTCCGTGATGATCGACGGCGAAGATGTGTTTCGTGCTCACGACTGTTCCGGGAATCTGGCGGCGGTCGACGAGGTGGTCTACACCCTTGCCCACGCCGCAAACGGCCAAGACTGGCGGATCATCGCCGAACAAGCCGTCGCCCTCGGACCGCCTTCGCCTGCGCGAATCGTGAGAGTTTATCCCAATCCCTTCAATCCCTTGACCGCGATCACCTTTGACCTGATGCGCACCAGCCGCGTTCGCGTGGACGGCTACGCCTTGACGGGGCGCCGGATCACGACACTCGCGGCGGAATCGCTGCCACCGGGGCGGCACACACGAACCTGGGACGGACTGGATGCCCAGGGCCGGGAAGTGGCCTCGGGCTCGTATCTCCTGCGTCTGGTGACCGAGGAGCGGATCACGTCCGCCAAGGCGACGCTGGTCCGTTGACGCCCGTCTCACAACCCGAAGAGGTCATGCCATGCGTGCTGATACTGTTTCTCATCGCAGCCGCGGCCTGCTGCCGGCGGCGCTCCTGATCCTCGCGAGCATCCTGCCGGCCGCCCGCGTCAGCGGCTACGACGACATCGGCGGCGACGACGTCACCATCGCCACGCTCGAGAACGCGTACACGCCGGCCATCGCCGTCGCGAGCAACGGCGACATCTTCGTCGCCGTCGAGTGCCACCCCGAGGGCGGCCGCCCGATCCGGGTCTTCCGATCCCGCGACGGCGGCGAGACCTGGCAGGCGTGGGGCGAGTTCGCGGATTCGAACGAGAACTTCCAGGATCCCAGCCTGCACGTCGCAGAAGGAACGGTGGACCGCTGTTTCCTCGCCTATACCCACTTCACCGTCGCGGACGGCTTCCGCGTGGAGGTGGCGTACTCGGACCTCGCCTCGCCGGACGGCGACTGGACCCGCGTGCCGGTCGAGACCACGGCGGATCTCGCCAGCCTCTCGCCGTACATCACGAGCGATCAGGCGAACTACGAGGCTTACAATCTGTACCTCGTCTACGCCGCCTACCAGACCCACGTGGGGGACCCCGCCGACATCTGGTTCTCACGCAGCACGGATCAGGGCGCGACCTGGCAGTCGCCATACGTGATCGGCAACGACGAGACGCCCGACACCGATTTCAGATATCCTGCGGTCTGCTACGGTTTCGGCGGCTACGTCCATGTGACGTGGGAATTCAGGCAGGGCGACTCGATACTGGCCGAGACCGTCTTCTACCGGCGCGCGGCGAATCGCGCCAGCGGCGGCCTGGGCGCCTGGGACGCTCCACAGCAACTCACCGGCGCCGGCGACGAGATCTGGGACTGCTACCCCGCGATCGCGGCCTCGCCGCACACCGCCGAGGTCATGCTCGTCCATTACCGCGCGGCCTGGGACGGCAGCTGGTGGGATATGCTGCCCGCCGGCGTGCTACGCTCCCACGACCAGGGCGCGACGTTCGTCAACGAGGGTCTGCTCCCCGGCGACCTCGAGTTCCAGCACGGCATCGCATACCAGGCCGCGACCGATTGCTGGGTCGTCGGCGGTCACGTGGACGATGGCTGGGCGATCCAGCACGCCGACGCCACTGGCCCCCTCGTCTGGTCCACGGCGACGGTGTTCTCCGACGACGACCCGCCCGATACCCGCCCGTTCGACGGACGGATCGCCATCGACCCCGCCCACGGCGACCGTGTGGCCGCCGTCTGGCTCCTCTGGAGCCTCGGCAACGAGTGGGTCGTCTTCGACGCCGAATGGCGCGGCGATCCGGGCTATCCCAACCTTGAGCCGGGCTTCCCGCTGAACCTCGATCACATGCCGATCTCGCCGCCGGGTCTAGTCGACCTCGACGACGACGGCGACCTGGAGATCCTCTACGGAAGCAACGACCAGCGAATCCACGCCTGGCACCACGACGGCAGTACGGTCGCCGGCTGGCCGGTGGCCGTGGGCCACTTCCTGACCGACGGTCCCGTGGCGGTGGGCGACCTGCGCGGCGACGGCACGCTCTACGTGGTGGCAGGCACCATGGACGGGC
>JAQULN010000249.1 GCA_028718575.1 Candidatus Krumholzibacteriia bacterium
CTGGCTGAAGAGTTTGGTCATCTCGTCGTCGGTGGCGGAGAAGGGCAGGTTGCCCACATAGATCTTCTTCACGTTCTCACAACTGCCTTTGCCGGCTTGGCCGGCACTCGCCAGCGCTCGGTACCGCCGGCCATATCCGACAGGTCCGTCGCGCTGCCAACTGTCGGTCCGACCGCGTGTCGGACCGCATCCCGTATCACCATCATGCTACCGGCGCCCTGCGGCGCGGTAACGCCTCGATGTCGCAAGGTCGCACGCTCTCGGTACGACGGTCCCGATGCATTCTGGGGGTGCCAGGCAGCCGGAGGATCGTGGCAGGCGAAAACGGGTGTCCCTGTCGGGATCGTTAGCAAAGATAGTTCCAGCTTCCGGCTTTCGCACGGAATATTTTACGGCGGCTCGGATGCTTCCGGAACACGAGTGGCGCCGCAACGCCTCGTCGCCCACCGAGGCGGCCGATCGCTTAGATCGGCTCCATCGTGGACGGCGGCCGGTTCGCCGCCAGTCAGGCGGCCCGTTTCCTACAGATCGACTCCGGCGACTATCGCACCAGTAGCAAGCGGCCGGTTCGCGTTTCGCCGCCTGCCACAAGTCGCCCGCAATACGCGCCGGCCGCCGCCGGCCGCCCCGCCGCGTCGGTGCCGTCCCAGGTCGCGGTTGTCAATCCCGCGGGCGCGGGTCCGTCCCACAGCGTCGCCAGATGCCGCCCTGCAAGATCGTAGACGTCGAGTCGCGCTTGTCCGGCCTCAACAAGCCGGAATGCCAGGGTCGTGCGCGGATTGAACGGATTGGGGAAGTTGGGCAGCAACACGACCCTCGCGGCGGGCGGGCTCTCCGGTACCGGCACGCCGCCGCTGTACTCGTAGGCGCCAATGTCGACGCGGTCGCCGCAAACCCGCTCGTTGCCCGCCAGGTCGACCGCCGGCAACCCGAGGCCGCTGCAATCGGGCGTGCCGGCGTCGCGGCACGGCGAGTTAGCGGCCAACGCGTACGGATGCTCGCCGGTCCCGTGCCAGGACGGCGGCTGGTCGATGTTCCCCGCGAGCAGGGTCACGGTCCCGAAGGTGCCGCCGGACGCCAGGTCCTGCACGTCGCAGTAGTCCAGGGTCGCCGTGCAGTTGGTGTTCATGTAGATCTGAGAGCCGCTGCCGGCGGAATTCTCGAAAACGATGTTATTGGTCAGGATCGGCAGGCTGGGTATGACACTGCCGATATAGTGGAACGTCGCGTAGATGCCGCCGCCCTGGCTCGCCGAGTTGCCGGCGATCGTGTTGTTGTAGACCAGCGGATTCGAACCCGTCAGCCGGATGCCGCCGCCGGACGCGGCGTTGTTGCCGGCGAGCAGATTGCCGATAATGTACGGATTGCACAGATAGCACTCGATGGCACTGCCGTTATTGTTCTCGATGCGATTGTTGACGAGTCGGGCGTGGGCGCCGGACAGATAGATCGCAGTGCCTGGATGGTCGCGGATCACGTTGCCGCGGATCGTGGCAGCCGAGTTGACGAGCGCGGAGATCGCGCGGCCACGCACCGCTGTGTTGCCAGCGATCAGGTTGTTTTCGATGACCGGCGCGGACCAGTATAGGTAGATGCCGCCGCCGTCGGCGCCGGACGCGTTGCCCACGATCCGGCAGTTCGCGATGACCACCTCGCTGGCGTAGTCGCAGGCAATACCACCGCCGCCCCAACTGCCCGCGCCGCTGGTCGCCTGGTTGCCGGTGATCAAGGAGTGGCGGATCTCCGTTCTGGCGCGCTCGAGGTAGATGCCGGCGCCGGTGTTGTCGGGACAGCTTCCGGAGGCCCGGCCGTCCTGGATCCGGCAGTAGCGGAGTTCGGAGACCGGCTGCCCGCTGGTAGCCGTGTCGCGGAAGCGCAGGCTGTGCCAGCCCGTCAGGGAGTTCTCGGCGCGGAAACGAATGCTGTCCGCCTCGGTGCCGATGGCGAGCAGCCGTCCGTGGACGTTGAACTTGTAATGCCCCTGGAACCGCATCTCGACGCCGGGTTCGATCGTCAGGGTCGCGCCTGCCGGCACGTCGATCTCACCGGTGATCAAGTACGGAGAACCCGCGGTGGTCCAGGTGCCGCTGACCTCGCCGCCGGGGATGGTCTCGGCGCGCGGGACGCCCACAAGCAGGCCGAGGATCAGCGAGGCCGCCGCCAGGCAGCGGCCGGTCAAACGCGTTAGGGATGTCGGCATCGCCACGCCTCCTGTCTCTGTCCTATCTCTCGCCTGCGCGACCGGAGCGCCCGGCCGGGAGCCCTCGCCGCTCCTCGCGTGTTCGCACATCAACGGAAACGCGGCAAAGCGGCCGGAATCACAAACAGGCACGTCGGTATCTTCGAATATTCGGACAGACACCGTCGCGACGACATTTCTCTCCGCGGCACCTCACCTTCCCCACATCGGCCATTGCGCCGGCGGTTCTTGCAGCTATCATGGTACAGTTAGCTGTTCAGCTAAATGATCGGAGTCGTTGTTGGAACGCATGTTGGCCGCGCTGAAAGCCCTCGCCGACCGCAATCGGCTGCGCATCGTCGCCGCGCTCGACGGCGCGGACGAACTCTGCGCCTGCCAGATCACGGGCCTGCTGGCGGTGACCGGAGCGACCGTGAGCCGGCACCTGGCCGTGCTCGAACGCGCCGGTTTGGTCAACAAACGCCGCGCCGGCCGCTGGATATGGTACCGCCTGGCCGCCGCCCCCCGTTACGAAGATCTGCTGATCTGGCTCAGGCGCGCGACGGCGGGCGACCGCCGGCTCGCCGCCGACCGCAAGACGCTCGCGAAGATCCTCGCCGTCGATCCCGCCGACTACTGCCGCCGGCAGCGCAGCAACGCTGGTCTTGCTTGTGCGCGAACGGAGAAGAACCGATGACCCGCAAACAACGCATCCTCTTTCTGTGCACGGGCAACTCGTGCCGCAGCCAGATGGCCGAGGGCTGGGCGCGCCACCTCAAGGGCGACGTGCTCGAGGCCCACTCGGCCGGCATCGCAACGCACGGCCTGAACCCGCGCGCCGTCCAGGTGATGGCCGAAGCCGGCGTCGACATCAGCGGCCACCGCTCGCAGCACGTCGACGAGTTCCGGGACGTCTGCTTCGATGTGGTCGTCACGGTCTGCAGCCATGCCCACGAGACGTGTCCGATCTTTCCCGGCCGTGCGCGCGTCGTGCACCATGGCTTCGACGACCCGCCGGCCTTGACCAAGAACCTCGCCGACGAGGCGGCGATCATCGCCGTCTACCGGCGCGTGCGGGACGAGATCCGCGATTACGTCGCCACGCTGCCGGGAAGCCTCGCCAAGGAGCCAGCATGACCAACACCGATTCCGTCCCCTGTCCGACCGAGGAACGCCGCCTGACCAACGTCTTCGAGCGCTACCTCACGGTGTGGGTCGCGTTGTGCATCCTGGGCGGCATTGTTCTCGGCCGCCTGGCGCCCAAAGTGGCCCACCAGCTCGACGCCATGACGATCAACGTGCAGGGCGCGCCGGTCGTGTCGATTCCGATCGCGGTCTGCCTGTTCTTCATGATGTATCCGATCATGGTCAAGATCGACTTCGGCCGCGTAGCGCGGGCCGGCCGCAACACGAAGCCGTTGCTGTTGACCTTGATCATCAACTGGGCGGTCAAGCCCTTCACCATGGTCGGCATCGCGACGTTGTTCTTGGGCTATCTCCTACGCGGCTTCATCGGACCCGACGCGACCGACCTGGTGAAGCTGCCGTTCGGGCTCGACCTGCCCGTGGGCGCGGTCCACGGGGCGGGCACCGTGGTGCTGCACGAAGGAGTCCGTATGCTCGAGGTGCCGCTTTGGCGCAGCTACCTCGCTGGCTGCATCCTGCTGGGGGTCGCGCCCTGCACGGCGATGGTGCTGGTTTGGGGTTACCTCGCGCGCGGCAACGACGGCTTGACGTTGGTGCTGGTCGCGATCAACTCGCTCACCATGCTGCTGCTCTATGGCTTGCTAGGCGGATTCCTGCTGGGCGTTGGCCGCTTGCCGGTGCCTTGGCAGGCGTTGCTGCTGTCGATCGGGGTCTATGTCGCGCTGCCGCTGGTGACCGGTTATTTGACGCGCCGCTGGTTGATCGCTGCGCGCGGGCTCGCGTGGTTCCAGGCGCGCTTCCTGCCCGTGCTCACTCCGGTGACTATCGTCGCGTTGCTGACCACCCTTGTGCTGCTGTTCAGCTTCAAGGGCGACGTGATCGCCGCCAACCCCTTGACGATCCTCTGGATCGCAATCCCGCTGTTCCTGCAGACGCTGCTGATCTTCTGGCTCGGCTTCGGCGCGGCGCGGTTGCTCAGGCTGCGCTACGAGGATGCCGCGCCGGCCGCCATGATCGGCGCCTCGAACCATTTCGAAGTGGCGATCGCCACGGCGACGATGCTCTTCGGGCTCGCCTCGGGCGCCGCGCTGGCGACCGTGGTCGGCGTGCTCATCGAGGTGCCGCTCATGCTGTGGCTGGTGCGGATCTGCGTGCGCAACCGGCTGTTGTTTGCGGGATAGGGGCGGCGGCGGCGCGGGGCACTATAATCGGACGGCGGGGTCGCGATGTGGGTATGATCCGTCAGTGCTAGCGCCTGGCGCTCGGCGAGATAGACCATCCCGTGCGACGGTTACAGGTGAATCGTCGACCGCGTTCGGCGCTTCCGCAGTTCCGGAGCGCGTGCGTTCAGCGAGCGAGCGTCAGACGCCGGGCCACTCGGTTGCCGCCTTGCTCCAGGACAGCCAGATACACGCCGCTAGCAGCCAGACCACCGGCACGATCGCGCCCATCCCAGACCGCCGTGTGCTGGCCGGCCGGTAACGGGCCGTCGACCAGGTTCCGCAGCCGGCGCCCGCGTACGTCGGCGATCCAGAGCTGCGCCATGCCCGCGGCAGGCAGGACGAACGCGATCTCGGTCTGCGGGTTGAAGGGATTGGGCGCAGCGCTTTGCAGCTGCAGCCGCAGCGCGACCGGGGCGACCTGCTCGTGCGGGTCCACGCCGGTCGTCGCGCCGAAGATCTCGTCGAGGAGCCATGCCTTGCTGTCGGCCGTGATCAGGAC
>JAQULN010000250.1 GCA_028718575.1 Candidatus Krumholzibacteriia bacterium
CGTCGAAGATCCAACTTCGGGCAGCCGGGCCGCGCTCCTGCCGCGCCTTTCTCCCGAGCCCACAACAATGAGTCGGCCGCCATCGCCCGGAGAACTTGGCAGGGTGGGCGCCGACACGGCGAGGCGTGAGCAGTCATGAGCAAAATCCTCGATGCCATGTACGATGACGCCGGTGAACGCTTCGAGCAGATCGAGTATCGGCTGGGAACGCTGGATCAAGTGGGCCTCTTCCCGCCGCCGCCGGAACATCTGCTGCTCGAGTTGGACAACATAACCGGGTCCTTGATCAGTCGGCGCTCGTCGGAGCGAGGCATGGTGTTGGTTTTCACCTCTGCGGCGAGCGGCGAGGGCACGAGCTTCGTCTCCTATTGTGTGGCGCGTCATCTGGCGTACTTGCTCGACGGACGCATCGCCTGGATTGACGCCAGCTACCTTTCTCCCAATCCGCGCTTGCTGGGCCGTGATCCGAGCTACCGCACGTTGTTGTTGGATCCGGAGCAAGTGTCGCGGTTGCCGGTGGGCGCAGGTCTGACGCTGGTCGGGCACGGGGACCAGGACATCAAGCACACCGAACTGTTGACTTGCGGCAACTACGAACGCCTGCTCGCCTCGCTGCGCGACAGTTTCTTTTTCACGATCATCGACGCGCCGGCCATTCTCAACGCCATGGAAACCGCCCACATGACCCGTTATGCCGATGGAGCGATCATGGTGGTGGAGACTCGCCGGCTCAAATACGAGGTTGTGCGCCACGGGATGGAGCAATTGCGCTCGCAAGGCGGCAAGATTTTCGGGACGGTGCTCAACAAGCGCATGTACCAGATTCCGGGCATCCTGTACCGGAAACTATAGTTCGTGCGGAATGAGATCCAGCGGCGGGATGGTTAATTTATGACACGCGTCTTTCATGTTCACGTTACGCGGCGCGGGAAACTGAGACTGAACGCTGGCGTGGTTGCAGGTTTGTTGTGCTTCTTGCTGACCTGTTTGGGCTGCGGATCCAGTAGCCCGGGAACGGCGGTTCAAACCGCGCTGGTGCCGTTTTCTCCAGAGCAACAAGCGGAGATGGCTCAGGCCCAAAGCGCTGAGTATCGGCTCCGACCCGGCGATCGCCTCGCCATCGATTTCAAGTACGAGGACGAACTGGATCGCGCTAACCTGCTGATCCTGCCCGACGGGCGCTTGACTCTGCCGGGGGGGGTCTCGCCGGTCGTTGCCAAAGGGCAGTCGGTCGACCAGCTCGAACGTACCTTGTCGGAACTATTTGCGCAGGACTATAGGCATCCCGAGCTTTCGGTGATCGTCGAATCGCTGGCGGACCTGGAGGTCTACGTCTTCGGCCATGTACGACGCCCGGGGCAGGTCAAGCTACCGGCCGGCGGCATGGGCGTACTGCAGGCTGTCGCCGCGGCAGGCGGTTTCGAAGCCGTGGGTCAGCCCAAGTCCACGGTGTTGATGCGGGTGACGCCGGAGGGGTTCGTACTGCGACAAATCGACCTGACCCACCTGGAGCGTCGTGGATACGTCGACGTAGCCGTGCTCGATCTACAGCCCTATGACGTCATCTATGTACCGCGCTCGGCCGTTGGCGATGTAAAGCACTTTTCCGATACGGTGCTCTCCAGCATTCTTAATGTTACCAGGCTGTTCTGGGACATCCATGCAATCAGCAACCTGGACAAAGTCACAAACATCTGGCGTTAGGGGGAGGTGGATCATGTCGCAAGCGAATCTTCCAGTGCCACGGCCGAGCGAGGACCGCATGGACCTGCGTTCGCTGGTCGAGGTGTTGATTCGCCGCCGCTGGATCATTCTCTTGGTGGCGTTGCCGGTGATCCTTGTCGCGACGGTAGGTACCTTGCGCACGGCGCAGATGTATCTCGCCCGCACGACCATGGCGATCGAGGTTGCCGGACCGCAGAGCCCAAGTTTCGGCCGGGGTCCGGTGAACTATGACATGGTGCTGAGCGCAGCCGCCGAGCTGGTCATGAGCGTCCCGGTGGCCGCCAAGGCGGCTCTGGCCCTCGCCGACTCCCTGCCGGCGCTGCAGCAAAAGTATCCCAAAGCCTTTGCGCGCGTTCTGACGGTAGCCGACCTCCAAGACGTGCTGCACGGCGGCGTCAACAGCAGGCATGTGGGAGAAAGCAACCTGATCAGCTTGAATTTCACTCATGCCACACCGGGTTTCGCGCTCATAGGCGCCGGGGCGCTGGCCGACGCATTCATCGACTTCAACTCGTATTCCAAGCGCATCAGCCCGGCCGTCGAGTATTACGCGGAACAGATCGCTGTTACCCAGGCCGAGATCGATGCGCTCATCGCGCAACGGACGAGGGTGCTGCAGGGCACCGGTTTGCTGGGCGTGCAGGCTGATCTCCGGTTGAGCTTCGAACAGGTCCGCGGTTTGGAGGGCCAGTACTTCCAAGCTCGATCGCGGCGCGAGGGCATGGAGGCGAGGCTGCGCGGTTTGGAACAGGCTATCGCCGGGGATCCGGATTTCGTTCCCACTGTCGGGAACGCGGAGGCGGTGAGTCTCAATCGCCTCAAGGGAGAACTGGATACGCGCATCGCGCGTTTGACGACCTTGCGCCAGAGCTATCGGGATGATTCGGTGTTCATCCAGCGCGAGTTGCGCCAACTCGACGAGCTGCGCGGGGAGATCGATCGGGAACGTTCGCGGTATCTGCAGACTCTGCGTGTCAACCTGGCCGAGGCGCGAAGCGTGGAACAATCATTTTTTGACGCCTTCCAGTCACAAACACAAAGCCTCGATGCTTATCCGGAAGTGCGGGGGCAGATCGAGAACCTTGATCTACGCATCGACGGTTTGCGGCGATTCATGCAAAACCTGCAGCACAAACACGGCGAGGTCCGCTTGATTGCCGACGGCGATTTGCGCATCAGCGACGTGATGCTCATCGAGGAGCCAGTCCTGGACGTGCCGGTCGGCCGTGGTCGCCGCATCTTGTACCTGCTCATCTCGATCGTCCTAGCCGTGGCTTTGGGTCTCGTGGTGGCATTCTTCGTCGAGAGCAACGACCACCGGATCTACGATCGCAGACGCGCAGAACTCTATCTTGAAGTTCCAGTGCTGGGGAGCCTGCCTGACACCTCCGCACGGGTAAAATCATGAGTCCGCGCTCGCAAGCGCATGCCGACTACCGTATCACCTCCGCTACAGAATCGGGAGGTTCCCAGGCTGTAGCCATCATTGCCGTCGTCTTCGGCGTATTGCTCGGGATCATTTCTTGGTTCATCATGGGCCGCACGGGCCTTGACACTGTCATGATCGTGCTGGGGGTCATCATTCTCGGCGCCGTCCTTAGTTTCGTGTCTTGGCACAATCTTGCAGTGCTGGTCGTACTCTGGCTGTTCACGATGTCGGGTTTTCGCACCTTCGCGATGATCCATGTACCGTTCATGCCGGATATTTCTGTGGAACGCGTTATTGCCGCCTGGCTGGCGGTGCTGTTCTCGCTGCGACTCATCATGAAGCGCGACACGATCCAGGGGCCGTATACTCTCGATGTGATCCTGTTATTGCACACGGCATATGTGTTGGCCAATGTCATGTACATCGGAAACTCTATACGTATGCATGAATGGGCGATCAGTAGTGTGTCGCCGTTCGTCGCCTATTTGGTCGGCAAGTACATGTTAAGACGCGACCGGGACGTGCAGGTCGTGTTCTTGTTTTTCCTGGCAGTTACGATCTACTACTACGTGCAAAGCATTGCCCAGAAGTACGACCTCGATTTCCTGATCTGGCCGCGCGCCATCGTCGAGCGAGAAAAAGGTTTGTGGCCGATGGGAAGGTCGCGCGGACCGTTCCTGCATCCGCCGCTTTTCGGCCAAATGATGGCCATGGTCATGCTGGTGCAGTTCTATTTCTTCCATCGTATTAAATTGCGAACGGGCCGTATGCTGTTGCTGGCGTCGATTCTTCTGTCGAGTCTGGGCCTCTTGTTCACTTATACCCGCGCGCCATGGTTGGCCGCCGCATTTGGGATCTTGACACTGGCGATCATGCGCCCCGGCTATCGACAACTCGTTCTGACGCTGAGCGTCATCGTCGCTTTAGCCGTATTTTTCGGTACAGTTCGTTTCACTGATGAGAAACTATTCCGGGAACGTTTTCAGAATAAGATGACGATCGAGAACCGTTTGGCAGCCATGTCTGCCGCACTGAGAATGTGGCGAGATAATCCGCTGCTGGGTATTGGTTACTTCAATTGGGACAAGTACTACGGCCGCTACCAGCGTGGTGAGGAGATACCGTTCTATGGCTACGTTTCACGAGCGGCAGCCCGCTACCTGGTGCCGCACGACATCTATTGGGGCCGTCTCGCCGAGGAAGGAATCGTAAGCTTGGCCCTGCTCTGGGCTGCCCTTGGTGTGGTTTGGTTGCGCTTCCGCCGGCTCTGGCGAGTCGTTCCGGGGCGTTCTTGGTTGAATCGAGACGGCCTGGCGCTGTTTGCGGGGATCTTCGTCTGCTACATGGTAGGCGGGACCGGTATCGATTTCCGCTATTTCGACCTTGTCAACGTCATTCCCTATCTGTTGGCGGGCATCCTGTACGGTTATCAGGTGCCGGAGCACGATCCGCTGCCACCGCCTTATCAGCTCTGGACCCCGCCGAGCTTCGCCAACAGTTCAGACCAGGCGGAACCGACTGCTTCCCACGTGTAGCGAGACCGTACGAGGTCGCGCGCACCAGCGATCAACACGCCTCGGCTGGCCGGTTCGTCCAATAGCTCGAGTACGATTTCCGCGAAGCTCAACGGGTCGTCGGCGATGCGGCCGTGTAGACCGTCCTGAAAGGGGAACGCATCGACGCCTAAGCTAGTCGTGACAACCGCTTTCCCGGCGGCCATCGCCTCGAGCGTCTTGTTCTTCAGACCGGAACCGGTGAGCATGGGGTTGACCATCACTGGATAGGCAGCCAGGTAGTCGAAGAGGTTGTCGACAAATCCCGGCATTGCAATTTCCGGATGGCGAGCCGCCAGTTCGCGGAGTTCGGAGCCGGCATCCGGTCCG
>JAQULN010000251.1 GCA_028718575.1 Candidatus Krumholzibacteriia bacterium
CCTCGTGCTGCCGAATTGGGCGCAGTTCCTGTTATTTGCCGCCCTGGCGGTGTTCGGACTGGTGTTCTACCGCGGCCGCTGGAAAAAAGTCCTGTCGAAGGCCGACCGCGAGATGGGCCCAGAGCTGGTCGGCGAAACACCGACCGCGCCGGCTGCGATCGCCGCCGGGGGACGCGGTCGCGTCGACCTGCGCGGCGCCGCCTGGGACGCATGCAACACGGGAGCGACTGAGATCGCCGCCGGCAGCCGCTGCGTCGTCGAGCGGGTCGACGGTTTGACACTTTTCGTCCGCGCTGAATCCTGAACCTGAGCGGGGGGCATCGTCCATGGAAACCTTGATTGCCGTCGTCGTGGTCGTGGTCCTGGTTCTGATCGTCATCGCCAGGACGGCCATCGTGGTGCCGCAGCAGTCGGCCTACGTCGTGGAGTATCTCGGGAAGTACCGCAAGACGATTCAAGCCGGCTTCCACATTCTCGTTCCGTTCGTCGAGAAGGTGGCCTACAAACACAGCCTCAAGGAAATCGCCCTCGATATTCCGGAGCAGATCTGTATTACCCGCGACAATGTCCAGGTCGGCGTCGACGGCGTCCTCTACCTCAAGGTGCTCGATCCGCAGCGCGCGTCGTATGGCATCGTCGACTATGTGTTCGCCATCGCCCAGCTCGCCCAGACGACGCTGCGTAGCGAGATCGGCAAGATCGATCTCGACCGGACGTTCGAAGAACGCGCGGCGATCAACATGGCGGTGGTCCAGGAACTGGACAAGGCGTCGGACCCCTGGGGCGTCAAGGTGTTGCGTTACGAGATCAAGAACATCAACCCGCCCCGCGACGTGCTCAACGCCATGGAGAAGCAGATGCGCGCCGAGCGGGAAAAGCGCGCGACGGTGCTCACGAGCGAAGGCGAGCGCGACGCGCAGATCAACCGCGCCGAGGGAGAAAAGCAACGAGTGATCAAAGAGTCCGAGGCCAACAAGCAGCAGCAGATCAACGAGGCGGAGGGCGAAGCCGCGGCGATTCTGGCCGTCGCCACGGCGACGGCCGAGGGTCTGCGCCAAGTGGCGCTGGCGCTCAACGCGCCGGGCGGCGACCAGGCCATGGCGCTGCGCGTCGCCGAGCAGTACGTGGGCGAGTTCGGCCGGCTGGCGCGGTCGTCGACGACCCTGGTCTTGCCGGCCAATCTCAGCGACGTCGCGAGCATGATCGCGCTGGCGACGAGCGTCGCCAAGCAGATGCCCGGGCGTTCGGGGGATGCGCCGAAGTCGGTGAGCTAGGCGCGTGGCGGGCAAGGCCCGGGGAACGATGGCCACGTCGCGGTCACCATCGACCGGTACAACGCCCGCCTCGGGCCCGCGATCGAACGGGCGCAACGCGCGGGCCTGGCGAGGATGGAGCCGTACGGAGACGGCGCCTGGGTGGGGCGCTTGCTGCTGCGGGCGTTGAGCGACCCGCCCGCGCTCGCGCAGCAGGTCGCGGGCACGGCGTCGCCAGCGCTTTCTACTTCAGCATCAACACCCGTGCGCTCGCAATCCGCCCGCCGGACTCCAGCTGCAGGAGGTACGCGCCGCTCGCGACGGCGCTGCCGTGCGCGTTGCGGCCATCCCACAGGACCTCGTGGCGACCCGCGGTATGCTCCTGATCGATGACGGTGCACAGCAACTTCCCGTCGAGGGAAAACAAGCGCAACGTCGCGCGACCGGCGCGAGGGAGCGTGTACTCGATCCGGGTCCATGGATTGAAGGGGTTCGGAGCGGCCGCGACCGCGAGCGCGGTGGGCACCGCTGGCGGTTCATTGTGATCGTGGGGCTGTACGCCGACCGTCGTATCGAGCCGGCCCTGAAGGACAAACGGACGTTCGCCCAGCCCATGACTATCGCAGATGAGCCAGAGATCCTCATGGGTCTGGGCCGTGTATCGTAATCTGACGCCGCCATCCTCAAACTGTCCAGCCGCGACGCAGGCGCCGATGGGCTCCACGCAATTGTTGACCAAATACAACGCCGCATCCCAGCCGCCCTCGGGTATCAACGCGACGTCGAGAGTATGACCTTCGGGAATCGAGACGCGATAGACCAGGTCCCGGCCGGTGTAGGAGACACTGAGATCTCCCATGCAGCCGTCGCGACCGGGATCGACCGCGTTGGTGGCGTTCGTCAGGTCGTCGTAAATCGCGAAATCGCCTTGAGGGATAGTAACGGCGCCTGCGCAGTCGTCATGGGCGGGCGGCGCCGGCGCCGGCGTCACGTCGCGGTAGATCTCGGCCCAGGCGTGGTGCACGCCCTCCCCGGGCTCTGTGTAATCGGCCACCAAAAAGTACCATCCGCTCTGTGCAGCCGGCGGGAACATGAACATGTGGTTGTAGCCGAACCCGCACAGGTTGCCGAGGCAAGTCGCGGCTGGGTCGCGCAGGTCGCTGACCAGGGACAAGCAGAGACTTGACCTCGGCGACTCGCCGGTCGTCGTTTCCCGCATGGGGTACATCGGGAACATCCAGCCGCTGACGCGATCGCCGGCACCGAGGTAGACCTGGGCAAAGAAGTCCGGCCCTGGTGTATGCGTTCCGCCACAGAGGTCGGCGAGGTCGACGTCATCGACACAATCCGGGTCTGGGCTGACAGTGAACCACGTGTAGGGGTGGACGAGCATGGGCGCGGGGAATGTGTAGTCGTTGCTGGGCCCCAGGAAAAGGTGGGGGGCGTCCGAGTTCCAGATTTCGAGCGTGTAGCGAAACCCGTGGCCGGTGAACCCTGAGGGCGGCGTGAATGTCTGGGGGCCGACCCAGAGCCAGAGCTGTTCATATGGGCTACCGTGGAGATCCATCGTCACGGGCGAGCAAGGGCCGGCGGAGACGGTCTGCACGACGGCCACGGTTTCGCAGTCCAAGGGTGCCAGCTGGAACATGAAGACCGGTTCCTCGGCGTCGATCGCGATCGAGATGTGGCCGTCGTAGTCGAGATGGACGATGAACCAATCGGTATCACGCCAATCCGCGCCCTGAAAGACATACCAGCCCGAGCGTCCCGCGAATGTGAAACCGCCATGCTGCCCGTTCGCGATGAGAGCCTGGAAGGGGTTGCCGAACTCGGGGCTGTTGCAACCGCCGTTGTGGCTGTCGATGTAGCCGTCGTCCAGCGGTGGTTCGCCCTCGTCGACGTCGTACCAGCCATCCAGTACGCACGGAACGTATTCGAGCACGGACAACATGTACTCGCCGTGCTCGCTGCCGTATCCGTCGATGACCAGGAAATACGGTGCGATGGTCGGCGAAACATCGATCCGCAGGAGCGCCGAGACGTAATCCGGGTAATAGTCGTCGTTACAGGCCACCAGGTTCAAGCTGGCATCGTAAAGGTAGATCTTCGTATCGAACAACGAGCCGTACATGTCGATGTTGATCTGCATGGCATGCGCCGGCGTGAAGGCGTACACGACGTCGGGCGCGGTGCTGGTGGTGTAAGGACAAGCCTCGTCGTAGTCGTTGTTGTAGCCGGTGGTCGTGCCGGTGGCCGCATACGGCAACGCGGGGATGACGAACGCGGTCGCGATGGTGTCGCCGCCCTGGCGCTCCGGGTTGGGGATATTCGGCACCGCGGCAGTCTCGATCTTGTCCGGCTGCCGGGCGCTCAGCAACTCGAGTTGAGCGCTGGCGTTCACCACCAAGACGAGCATGGACGTGACGGCGACGACGGCGACGACGGCGACGTGGCGCATGGTATCCCCCTTGGTACAGCGGACCCCCGGCAAGCGCGAACCTGGTGATTCTATCATACTGCAATCATGTGATGCTACGTTTTCATTATGGCGCGGCCAGGAACCGGTTGCGCCGGCGAAGGCCCATGATCTTTGGCCTTCTATTTTGATTACAATGAGATCGATCGCTGCGTGACGGCCTCGATTCTTGCTGTCAACGCCATGCGTCGGCCGCTACCCTGGCGGGGTCCCATGTCGGATTACGTACGAAGACGAAGGAGAGACCGGTGGCGCCATTACTCGTCTGCGTGACAATCCTCGCCGGCATGCTGGCGGCCGCGACCGGCGCGACCGCGATCGCCGCCGCTGCCTCTGCCGACGATGCTACTTCCCCCGCGGCCATTTCCGTCCCCGTCTTCCGCGCCGCCATGGTCCACTTCAACCCCGATTCGACGGCCAAGTACACCGCACCGGGCCTCGCGCACGAGGACAACGGCCGGATCGTGGCGACCGAGGTCGCGTTGCCGGCCGACCCGCCGGCCGGCCGCATCCACGCCCTGGTCACCTTGCACCCCGTCCCGAAGACCGAACGCGAGGTCTGGGACCGCTGGGATCGCGCCGGCAACGTGCGCCTGGCGGTCGACGGCCTGCCCGACCTCGAGGTCGTGCGCTTCATGACCAGCTACGGCGGGCGCACCGACCACGTGGTCGACGTGTCGGAGCTCGCGCCGGTGCTGCGCCGCGGGCGCCGCCTGCGCGCCTTCGTCGATACGTGGGTGAGCCCCGCCTGGCGCGTCGATGTCGCGTTTACCTACACGCCCGACACGCTCTACACGCCGCCGGTCTGGGCGCAGCCGATCTTCTACACCGACTCGTTCAACGCCGAAGACCACGCCGCGGGCGCCGAGGTCGCGGTCGCGGTGCCGGCGGGCCTCGCGCGCGTGGTCCTGCGCTATTTCAGCACCGGCCACTGCACCGACGGCCGCGACGACGACGAGTTCGTCTCCAAAGCCAACGTGATCGCTGTCGACGGCATCGTAGTGCATCGATATTACCCGTGGTGCGACGATTGCCGCCGCTTCCGGGAGCGCAATCCGTACTGCGCCCGCTGGACCGACGGCTATTGGTCGAGCGACTACAGCCGCAGCGGTTGGTGCCCGGGTGACGAGGTCCTGCCCCTGGAGATCGATCTCACCGACCACCTGACCGCCGGGGAGCATACCGTTCGTTTCGTGATCGAGGACATGCGCCCGCGCGATGAGAGCGGGCATTTCGGCTACTGGCGCGTCTCGGCGGCGGTGGTGGGTTGGGACCGGCCGCCGCGCCTGTGGCGGA
>JAQULN010000252.1 GCA_028718575.1 Candidatus Krumholzibacteriia bacterium
CATCTTTCCGCCACGCTGACCGCGTAGGATCTTGCAGCTAGCGTCCGCTGTTGTTGTTCTCCCGGACCAACCGTCGAACAAGTTCTGGTGCCCTGCAGGCGGCCTGATGATCGTTGGCGACGCGACGTTCCGGCCGGTACGTTCTCCGCTTCGGGGCGGGAACCATCCTTCATCGGGGACTCGGTGGCCCATCGCTTCATTCGATTCTGCAGGGGGGCATAACCTATACCTGGGGACTCCGGGCGTGCCAGGACCAGAAATCCAATGGACGCTCTCCCCTGTAACCTTGTGGCCGGTCGCCATTGCGATCGCCGCATACTGCCGTGGCTGTCAGGCTCCGCGGTCGACCGTCGTGTCATGCCATGGAGATAAGTTTCGCTGGGTCGTAGACCTCCTTGTTGCGCCAGAGGGCCAGGGTGATGGCGGCGATCTGCCGGGCGATGGTCAGCCGGGCGAGGTTGGGCTTGGTGCCGCCGTCGAGCAGGCGCTGGTAGTGATCGTATAGAGGCTTGTCGCGCCGCTGTCCAATGACCGTGATCGCCGCGCCCTTGAAGATCGTCTTCAGCGTGCGGTTGAAGTTCTTGTTCAGGCCGCGAGTCTGCTGCACCGGCGCCTTGATCCATTCGCCGGACCTGGTGCGCACCCAGTCGGACGAGCTGCGGCTGACCACGGCGAGTCCACAGTAGGACCAGAACTGACGCTTGTTCGCGAAGCGGTACGGCGTGATGACCATCGGCAAGAGCTGGGCCGAGCGCACATCGCCCAGGCCGGGGCAGCTCTTGACGCACCGGTATTCGGGATGCTTGCGCGCCTCGGCGATCATGTCCTTTTGAGCCTGCTTGCGCAGCTCGGTGAGCTGGTCGTGCTGCTGATAGAGCACGTCGACCATGGCGCGAGCTTCGGCCGGCAACTGATCGAGGTAGGCGGTCCTGCCCGAGGCTGTGTAGACCGTCGAGCCTGCCACCTGGACCCCGCGCGACCGCAGCAGGCTCTTGATGCGATTCTGGACGCGCACGTCGTCGCTCACGAGCGCCTGGTAGGCCTTGGCCAGATAGGCCAGCCTGGTGAAGCGGCCTCGTTGCTTGTAGACCCGGTTTGGGATCGCCCCGATGCGCAGCATTTCGGCCAGGGCGAAGGCGTCGTGCTTGTCGCTCTTGGAACCACAGCTCTTCGGTGCTGCGGTGACGACGATCTCCTGGACATGGGGCGCCAGGACCTCGTGAAGCCATCCGGCCAGGGCGCCTTCCTCGAGGCAGAGGCGCTGTTGGCGAGGGATTTCTCGATGGTCGAGATCAGAGCACGGGCGTTGGTCTCGATGACGTGCGAGGCGAGGTGCCGGCCGTTGGGGCCGATCACCGCCACCGTGCAGCCGACGCGTGAGCGTCCAGGCCGATATACCTGTCCATGGGCGTTCTCCTCTTTGACGTTTGGGCTTGGTTCGCTTGGTAACGAGATCTTGCCCGACGTGGAGGGAGAACGCCAACCCAGCGATGGGGTGGTCACGGAGGAGCGGGTGATGTGAGGGGCGGACGCCATGCCCCTATGATGCCTATTCGCCGAAATCGCAACCAGCGGCACAGAACCGGGACTCGAGAGAGCGCTGGCGGCCATTCTGCAGGGCTCGGACTTGAAACGAGATGATCGCGGTGGTACAATCTCCCCGAATCAGGCGCGATCCTGGGCGTCGGGAGGGGGGACTATGCGGTCGAGATTCCTTCCATGGGGCAGGCTGTCAAGACACATCTTTCCGCCACGCTGACCGCGTAGGATCTTGCAGCTAGCGTCCGCTGTTGTTGTTCTCCCGGACCAACCGTCGAACAAGTTCTGGTGCCCTGCAGGCGGCCTGATGATCGTTGGCGACGCGACGGAGAAAGCTCGACGGCGGCGCGACGAGCGGTCACCGAGGGCATGACCTCGGCCAGCGTTCGACGCGACGGGATTCCCGGTCCAGCATCCATCTGGGGGGCCAGGGCACATGAGCGCGACATCTGGAAGCCGGATCGCGGGCGGTCTTCGCCACGGGGAGGCTTCTCCGCAGGGCTCGACACGGCGGCGCGAGTTAGCCGGAGTCACCGGGATGCCGCCTCCTTGCGGATCGGTCTCTCCGGAGCAGGACGAGATCGTGGCTGTCTCCCAGGCCATGAATCAAGTCCTGCAGGCGTGTGACCACTTCGCCAGTTGCGAGGACCCGGTGCTAGTGACTGGCGAGACTGGGACCGGGAAAGAGTTGATCTGCCGCCGGTTGCATCTGATGAGTCGGCGGTTCCGCAGCCCCTTCGTGGCCGTGAACTGCGCGGCGATTCCATCCGATCTGTTCGAACGGAAATTCTTCGGGCACAACCGCGGTGCGTTCACCGGCGCGACCGAACCCGCGCGAGGATTCGTCGAGCAGGCCCGGGGCGGCACCCTCTTCCTGGACGAGATCGGCGATCTGCCGCCCGTGCTGCAGCCGAAGCTATTGCGCTTGCTGGACGATGGCGGCTATTACCGGCTGGGAGATCCCATGCCCCGGCAAGCCGACGTCCGGATCGTCGCTGCGACCAACGCGGACCTCAACGATCTCATCCGGAACGGGCGGTTCCGTCTGGACCTGAAGTTCCGCCTGATGGGGCTCGATATCCACATCCCTCCCATTTGTAGACGTCGGCAGGATATCGTGCCTCTGTTGGTCCTCTTCCTGCAGCGGATCCTCGCTCGTCCGGTGGACATCCGCGAGTTCCTGAACCAGGAGGAAGTGGAGACGGTCTGCCGCCACCGCTGGCCGGGGAACGCGCGCGAGTTGCTGGTGCTGGCGCGCAAGCTGCGCTGGCGGAGTGTTCTGCCCTTCATCGAAATGGAGATCGAGAATATCCTGTCGATCAGAGACCCTGAAACCCTGCAGCGTCTGAAGCTGTCGCGGTCGGAACTCCAGCGGCAGCTCGCCGTGAACGGCGGGAACAAAGCGAAGCTGGCCAAGAAGCTCGGCGTGGCGCGCTCGACCGTCTATCGCTGGCTCACGGATTAGCGGGTCGACCGGGAGTCGAGGAAAGGAGTACGTCGTGAAAGCGATCGGCGTGATGAAGGCGGACGGGTTGGCGCTGTCGCTCCCCGGATTCCGACAGTTCTCGCTGGGCGGACTCGCGCTCCGCTGCGGTGAGCGCGACATTCCCGATCCGGCGTTCGATCCCGAATCGCCGGAGGGGGCCGGCGTGGCTGCCGTCGACGTGCGGACGGTGTCTGTCAACTACCGGGACCGAGCCATCATCTGCCAGGGGATGGTCTCCGCCCGCACCAACGCTTTCCTCGCCTTCGGCTCGGAGTTCTGCGGAGAGGTGGCCGCGATCGGCCGCGCGGTGACGGATCTCACGGTGGGCGACCGCGTGATCGGTGTCTTCGCTTTCCCGGAACCGGTGGCCGAGGGTCACCTGCCCGGCGTCGTCTCCAACCACTGCTCCGTCGGGCGGCTGGTGCTTCCCGCATGCAAGCTGATGCGGATCCCGTCGGCGATGTCCGACGAGATCGCTGCGGCTTTCACGCTGAATGCCTTGACGGTGACCGCGATGCTGCGGCGCCTGCGTCTGACGGCCGGCGAGCGGCTGCTGGTCCTGGGCGGTGGGTCCAACGTATCCCTGTTCGCAAGCAGTGCGGCGTCGGCGCGCGGCATGGACGTCACGGTCGTCACGACCTCTGCCCGCCACGCGAGCGCACTGGCCGACCGGTGTGGTGGCCGCGTCATCGTGCTCGACGATCCGTCCGGTGGGCTCGAGGGCTGTACCGAACTCATGGCCGACGTGAACGAGCGCGGGCTCTACGCGGGGGTCGTGGATCCGTTCATGGACGTCCACCTGATGCAGGCACCGCTCGTGATGGATCAGGGTGGACGCTATGTCACCTGCGGCATGGCCCGGCAGATCGACGGCGACGCGGTTGCGCTCGCCGTCGACAGCGAGCGTCTGGCCGCCGTATTCTACACGCACCTCATGCTGAAGAACCTGACCGTGATGGGGAACTGTCTGGGCACCCTGGCGGACCAGCAGCAGGCCCTCCGTGAGTGGGAGGCGGGGCGGCTCATCGTTCACCTCGATCATGTCTTCGGCTCCGGCGAGGAGCTGGAGTTCTTGGAGCGCGGGTTCCTCGACCCGGACCGGCTCGGCAAGGTCGTCTACCGGTTCGGAACCTGATCGACGCCGCAGAGGCAACGCCGGAGGACCGGGAGCGGAGCATGGGATCGTACTGGGGCAGAATCCTCCTGGCGGTACTGGCGCTGGCGTTCGCCGCGGCCATGCTCGTTCGTTCCTGGCGGTCGCAGGACGAGGGCGCCATCCTGCGCGTGATCCTGATCGTCGCCATCACGGCGACCGTCTATGTCGTCCTGCAAGAACTGGTCTTCGTCACGGGCTATGACTCGTGGTTCGCGGGTCGTCCATCGCCGGCGCTGGCCGCGACCGTCCGGGAGCGGACCGTCCGGATCGAGCGGGTGGACGACATCGGACCGGAGGCCCTGGCGCGCATCGGTGACGCAGTGGAGGGTCGCAGTCTCGTGGGGCTGGGCGAGAACCACCATGGTGTCGAGGAGTTCTCGCGTGTCAAGCTGGCGCTGATCCGCTACCTGCACGAGGAACGGGACTTCGACCTGCTGCTCTTCGAGAGCCCCTTCTTCGACCTGCTGCCCATCGACGAAGCGCAGAGCATCGAGCGTCGCGGTGGCTCGCTCGTCCGGGCCCTCTACTCGGTCTGGTGGACGGGGACCAATCAGGAGCTGTTCCGGTACATCGCCTCGACCTGGCGGACCGCGTCGCCCTTGCACGTGGCTGCCATCGACCCCAAGCACCCGGGCAGCTGCGCCGAACGCGCCGCCGCCTTCGTGGGCGGAATCCTGCTGCGCCACGATCCCGCGCTGGCGGCGGAGCACCGGCGCGCGGCCGCCGCGGGAGCCGTGCTGTTCCGGGGCGATCGTCCCGAAGGGCGAGGAAGCAATGAGCTCGTGGCGGCGACCATCGCCCATTACCGACGCATCGCAGCGACACTCGATTC
>JAQULN010000253.1 GCA_028718575.1 Candidatus Krumholzibacteriia bacterium
AGCGGCGGCGCCCGCGGTCTCGCGCACTGCGGGGTCCTGCAGGCGTTCGCCGAGGCCGAACTGCCGATCGCCGCCGTGGCGGGCACCAGCATGGGCTCGCTGGTCGGCGCGCTCTACGCGCGCGAACCGGACCCTACCGCGGTCTGGCGGCAACTCGGTACGTATATCGCCGACCGCGAGTTCGCCGACTACTGGTCCTCGTTCGTGCCCCATCGCAACGATCAGGAGCGCGACGACGCCCGCCCGTGGGACGGCCTGTTCGACATCATGCATCGCGGCCGCATCGCCGTGCGCGCGATGACCACGCGCGCGGCCGAGCAACGCGACAGGCTGGCGGCGCCCCTGGCGCGGGTGTTCGGCGACGGTACCGATATCGACGAGCTGCGCCTGCCGTTCGCCGCGGTCGCGGTCGACCTGGTCAGCGGCGAGATGGTCGTGTTTCGCGACGGGCCTCTGCTGGAAGCGCTCTACGCCAGTTGCGCGATCCCAGCCGTCTTCCCTCCCGTGGAGCAGGGCGGCCGCATCATCGCCGACGGCGGCGGGCCGTTCCGGGTGCCGATCGAGGCCGTCCGCGAGTTGGGCGCCGACTTCGTGGTCGCCGTGGATATCCCCAGCTACCTCGAGCCGCGTCTCAAGACCGGCTTCGACCTCGGGATGCGCAGTAACAGCGTCGCCCGCGACCGCCTCAACGAACTCGTCTGCGCCTCGGCCGATTTCCTGATCCGCCCGCGGGTCGAGCGTTTCCACTGGGCCGATTTCAAGTCGAGCGAGGCTATCCGCGACCTCGGCTACGAGGCCGCCTGCGCCGCGATGCCCGCATTATTGCGCCGCTGGCGCCGGCACCGTTCGCCCTGGCGGCGCGCCTGCCGCTATGCAGGCTCACGCTGGCGGAGCGGCGCTAAACCCCGCAGTTGAAACCTACTACGGATTTGCCTTGCGATCCCGCCGGTAGCGATTAATCTATCGCCCCCAGTCCCCCAGCGTCTGGGTCTGGTGTTATAGGAGGACAGCATGGACAAGCAGGCTCTGAGCGAATTCCGCGAGATCCTGGAGCGCGAGCGGCAGCGCTTGCTCAGAGACGTGCAGCGCAACGACAAGGCCATCCGCCACGCCGACGGCGAGTCCGAGAGCGGCGCCGGCCGGGCGCACAGCAACCATCTCGCGGATCTGGGGAGCGACGAAGCGGAGTACGAAACCAAGCTGCTGCTCTCGGCCAGCCAGAAGGACTACCTGCGCGAAATCGACGAAGCCCTCCAGCGCATCGAAGACGGCACCTACGGCGTCTGCGAGTTGACCGGCGAAGCGATCGGTCTCGAACGCCTCCGCGCCTTGCCGACCGCGCGCCTGAGCGTCAAGGCGCAGGAGAAGCTGGAGAGCAACCAGGGCTGGTAGCAAGCCGCCCGCGGCGGCGGGGATCAACGTTGGTGTCCGATACGCGCGCCCAATCCCGTGGGCAGCCACTTGCTGGCGACGGTCAGCCCGACCATGAGTTCCTTGTTCCGGGTCACGATGAACGTCACACCCGGCCGCAACGGCCCCAGGCGCGCCAACCCCGGATAGACATTGAGCCGCCAGCGGTACTGTTTATCCTGCGTGTAAAGCAGTGACGTCAGCAGGCTGCCGTGGCGATCGTAGAACAGGCCGAAGGTGGTGGCCAGGTTCACAGTCTCGCTGATTCCGTCCACATTGAGCAGGTCCTTGGCCACGAAACCACCGCCGGCGCTCACGTAATGTCCGCTGCCGAGGTGGCGCGTCGCGCCGAGTTCGCCGCCGTTGCCCCAGTGATAGAACAGATACCACGGCGTCTGCCGCCCCAGCCGCAGACGCATCATGTAGTTCTGGCCGATGTTCTCGAGGGCGCCGCGGCGCGGGTCGTAGAACGACGGAAACGACCAATCCGTCAAATGCAGCCGCTGGCTGAAGAATTGGCAGGCCCAGTCCGAGTTGAACAGCAGGACGCCCGCCACGTTGAAGATGTAGAAGTCGGCAACCGGATCGACCCGCCAGCCGACCTTGTCGTCCATCTCCACGGTCTCGTTGAGCAGGTGGTAGACCGTGAGCGTGGCCAGCGCCCACGGGACTTCGTGCGCGAACCCGTGCCAGCGGAACCATTCCCGCATCATCCGGTAGCTCATGCCGCCGCCGATGAGGTGGTTCGTGTAGTTGGGCCAGTACTGCGCGTTGCCGCTGTCGATGCTGATCGGGATGATCTCGCGCGAAAAGAACTTCCACCAGCCCAGGTTGTCGATCGACGCCACGGGGTTGCGGAGGTTCTTCCAGACGTTGCGCCAGCCATTCGCGTAGTCGACATCGGCCAGCCGGTTCGAGCGGCTTTCCATCTGCAAGATGCCGAAGCCGCCGTTGATGATCAGACGCCACGGGCTGATCAAACTGTCCGATCCGTCCCGGGGACCGCGGTAGAAGTAATACGGCGATCGGTCGCCCGTGAACGGTGCGGCCGCCTGCGCCGCCGCCTCCGGGATTGACCACAGCCCCCCCGCGACGAGCATGGATAGAAACAACGATCCGAGCAGCGGAGAACGCATCGTGTCCTGCGGCGGCCATCGATAGACGGGTGAACGAACGCGCGGGCGATCTGTCGGGCAATCTGCCGCCTACGGGCGCCGGCTGTCAAAGAAATTTCCGCCCGGGCTCGCCAGCGGGCCGAGAGTGGACCGCCGCTTCACTGTGGCTAGAACTCCGCCAACAGGCGCACGCTGCCGCCGCCGAACCGTTCGAGGCTGACCTCATGGCTCAGCGACAGCTTCAGCGCCGCCGTCCCGCGCAGGCCGATCACCAACGCCGCCTCGACCTTGTCGGCATAGCCGCGGCGGGCCGGCTGACCCGCGTAGCGCCAGTCGTAGAAGGTCCCCAGATAGCCGAGCTCGACGATCCGGCGCGGGCGCCACGACCACTCGGCGAACACAGCCGGCATGGTCTCTTGCCGACGGTACGCGAACGCGCGCCAGCCCTCGGCGCCGGCGCGGCGCTGCAAGCGGTGCAACTCTCCGCGGAGCCGCCAGCGGTCGGCCACAGGGTACAAACCGCGCGCCGACCAGAGGCGGTACCAGCCGGCGTAGTCGTAATCGTAGCTCCCGCCGGGAGCGAAATCCTCCCGGAAGACCTTGCGCTCGGCGTCCTCGGCCTGGAACCACGTCACCTCGACCGCCGCCCGCGGCGCCGGCTCCCAGCGGCAGCGCACCGTCAGCTCGCGGTTCGTCCGCGCGTGGGCCGTCAGATCCGGCGCGCGCTGGGAATCGGCGTAGCTGCGCGCGAAACCCCGTCCCCAGGTTCCTTCGGAATAGATCGACCAGTCGGCGCGCGCGTAGCGCAGCAGCCAGTTCAAACCGGCCGGCGCGGTCAGAGTCCGGCCGCCGCGGCGATCCTTCTCGTCGTGCACCAGATCCTGCCGGACATAGAGCAACTGTGCGTAGCAGGTGCGGTCGGCACTGGTCCACAGCGCGCCCAGCCGCAGGTCGATCTCCTCCTTGCGCTCGGCGGGAAACGTCTGCACGACCACGGCCAGTCGGCGCCAGAGCCGCCACTCCAGACCGAGCCAGAACTCGAGACGGTCGAACGGCAAGTGGCGCTGCTGTTGCCACACGATGTCGTGGCGCAGGCGCAGGCCGTCGGCCAGTTCGGGATTGAGGCTCCACTGCGCCGAGACCAGGAGTTCGTCCGTGGCCGAACTGCCGAAAACACCCCGGAAGATGCCGGCGCCGAGACGTTCCCGCTCCCAGACCGCCAGCCAGTCCGGATGCAAAGCGTAGTTCACCTCCGGGTGCACGTGCAGCAGGTAGGAGTCGAAGTCGGTGGTGAACGGCCACGCCGGAGGCTCGCCCGCCGCGGCGAGGGCAGGCAGCGCGGGCGGCGGCGCCGCCGCGGCGAGTGCGAAGGCCAGCGCGGGAATCAGTCCACGACCAGGCCCAGCAGTTTGCCCGGCACGAACACGCATTTCGTGATGGTCTTGCCGTCGAGCCACTTCTGAACCTTCTCGCTGGCCAGCGCGGCCTGCCGCACAGCGGCTTCGTCGGCTGCGGCGGCGACCTCGATGCGATCGCGCACCTTGCCGTTGATCTGGACCACGTAGGTGACCGCGGCCTGCGTCAAGTAGCGGGCGTCAGCCAGCGGCCAGGGCTCATACGCCAGGCTATCGCGATGGCCCAGCTTCGCCCAGAGTTCCTCCGCCAGATGCGGCGCATACGGCGCCAAGAGCAGCACGAACGGTTCGAGCACCGCCCGCGGCCGCGCGGGCATCTGGTTCATCTCGTTCACGAACACCATCAGCTGGCTGATGGCGGTGTTGAACAGCAACTTCTCCGTCCGGTCGGTTACCGCGTCGATGCACTGGTGCAGGCAGCGCAGCGCCTGCTCGGTCGGCTGGCTGTCGTCGACCTGCGGCGCCAGTTCGTCGGACTCGTCGCAGAACAGCCGCCACACCCGATCCAAGAAGCGGTGGATGCCTTCGATTCCCCGCGTGTTCCACGGCTTGTCGCGCTCGAGCGGCCCCAGGAACATCAGGAACATGCGCAAGGCATCGGCGCCGTGCGCGGCGATCACGTCGTCGGGGTTGACCACGTTGCCGCGGCTCTTGCTCATCTTCTCGCCGTTCTCGCCCAGGATCATGCCCTGGTTGCGCAGGCACTGGAACGGCTCGGGCGTCGAGACCAGACCCAGATCGAAGAGCACCTTGTGCCAGAAACGCGCGTACAAGAGATGCAGCACGGCATGCTCGGTGCCGCCCAGATAGAGGTCGACCGGCAGCCAATAGCGTTCCTTCTGCGGCGCCCAGGCCGCCCGCTCGTTACGCGGGTCGACGAAACGCAGGTAATACCAGCACGACCCCGCCCACTGCGGCATCGTGTTGCTCTCGCGCCGCGCCGGGCGGCCGGTGCGCGGATCGACGGTTTCGATCCAGTCGCTGATCGCAGCCAGGGGGCCCTCGCCGGTTCCGGC
>JAQULN010000254.1 GCA_028718575.1 Candidatus Krumholzibacteriia bacterium
AGACGCCGCTCGCCCGGCCGAGAGAGAAGAGCGCGCGGTCGTCCGTCGCCGTCAGCGCGAGGTCGCGCTCCGCATCGCCCGGCGCCGGCGACGCCGGCGCGGCGCCGGGATTCGCCCGATCAGCAAGGGGCGCGGCGGCCGCCTCGGCGGCGGCCGTCCGCCGACGCGCCGTCTGCCGCCCGCCGAGCGAACTGAGCATCGGGATCAGCGAGATTGCGACCAGCAGCGACGCGAGCAGCGAGAACGTCACGGTCAGCGCCTGGTCGCGGAAGAGCTGGCCGGCAATGCCCTCGACGAACACGATCGGCAGAAAAACCGCGATCGTGGTCAGGGTAGAGGCCGTGACCGCGGCGCCCACCTCGCTGGCACCGGCCACCGCGGCCGCCGCGAGCGATAGCCCCTGCCGGCGGCGTCGCGCGATAGACTCCAGGACGACGATGCTGTTGTCCACCAGCATCCCGATGCCCAGCGTCAACCCGCCGAGGGACATCAGATTCAGCGAGATGTCGAGCTCATAGAGCAGGATGAACGTCGCGACCACGGAGATCGGAATCGACAGCGCGATGATCAGGGTCGAGCGTACGTGGCGCAGGAATAGGAACAGGACGATCACCGCCAGCAAGCCGCCGCCCAGTGCGGCGTTGCGGACCTCCCGGATCGCCTGGGCGATGAACACCGACTGGTCGAACAGCACGTCGAGGCTGTGGCCCGCCGGCAGCCGCCGCGACCGCAGGTCGGCCAGCCGCTCGTGCAGGGCGCGGGCCACGGTCACGGTGTTGGCGTCGCCTTCGCGGTAGATGGCGATTTCCACGGCCTCGCGTCCGTTCACGCGCGTGATGATCTCGCGCTCGCGGGCACCCCAGAAGACGTCAGCCACGTCCTTGACCCGCACCTGCCTGCCGTCGGCGTGGCTGACGATGATGTCCGCGATCTCGGCGACGTCGATGTATTCGTTGATCGTGCGCACCAAGAACTGTTCGTCGCGCCCGCGCAGCGCGCCGCCGGGCAAGTTCAGGTTGCCGGCGCCGACGGCGTCGCGCACGCGATCCAGCGGCAGGCCGAGCGCCGCCAGGCGCTCCTGGTCCACCGCCACCTGGATTTCCGCTTCGAGGCCGCCCCGCACCTGCGCCGACGCGATACCGGGCACGGTCTCCAGATCCGGTTTGAGCTGGTAGTCGGCGATGCGGCGCAATTCGGCAAGGTCGTCGCCGCCGGAGAGCGCCAGCCGCGCCACCGGGTCGAGGCTCGGGTCGTAGCGCAGCACCAGCGGCGCGCGGCAGCCGTCGGGCAGCACCAAGCGATCAAGCTTCTCCCGCACCTCGAGCGAGAGCAGCGCCATATCGGCACCCCAGTCGAACTCCAGCGTGACCTCGCTGAGGCCGGCGCGGCTTACCGAATGGATGGTGGTCAGACCGCGCAGCACGCCGACCACTTCCTCGATGGGCCGCGTCACCAGGTTCTCGACCTCCTGCGGCGCAGTGTCGGGAAACTCCGTCTGCACGACCAGGGTGGGATAGCTGATGTCCGGCAATAGATCCAGCGACAGCCGCTGCAGCGCGACCCAGCCGAAGGCCATGACCGCGATGATGGTCATCGTCACGGAGACCGGCCGGCGCACTGAGAGCTCGATGATGCCGCGCATCAGGCGTCCTCGATGATGCGCAGCGGTTGCCCGTGGCGCAGCGAGCGCTGGCCCTTGACGATCACCTGATCGCCGGGTGCGAGGCCCGTCAAGATCTGGGCGCGGTCATCGTCGGTAAAACCGACCGTCACCACGCGGCGTTCGGCGCGGGGCTCCTCGCCCCCGAGCGCGGCGTACACGACCGACTCGCCCTTTTCGATGACAACCGCGACGCGCGGGACCAGGATCGCCTCCTCGCGCAACTCGGTCACGATGCGCACTTCCGCAAAATCGCCCGGGCGGGTTCCGGCCGGGTACCGCGGCACCTCGACGGTTACCTTGATCGTGCCGGTCGACGGGTCGATCACCGGGCTGATCAACGTGATGCGCCCGGTGAGCCGCTCCCGCGTGCTGTCCAGCACCAGTTGCACCTCCTGGTTGACTTGCAACTGGCGGAACTCGCGGCTGGGCACATGCACGCGCGCCAGCAGCGGTCGGACAGCCGCGAGCCGGAACAGAGGCGTGCCCACGCCGACGTTCTGGCCGGGGTCGACCAGGCGCTGCGTGACGACGCCCGCGAACGGCGCCACGACCGTCGTGTACGAGAGACTGAGCCGGGTCAGCCCTTCCTCGGCCTGCGCGCTCGCGAGATCGGCGCGCGCCGACTCGAACTCCTGCTCGCTGGCAAGCTGTTCGGCGCGCATCTGGCTGAGGCGTTCGAACGCCGCTGCGACCTGTGCCGTCCGCGCGGCGGCTTGCTCGACGCGGAAGCTGTATTCGTCGTTGTCGATGCGCAGCAGCGGCTGGCCCGCGGCGACCGCGTCGCCCTCTTCGACCAGGATCGCCTCCACCAGGCCGACCGCGCGCGCCAGCACTTCGGCTTGTTTCTCCGCCTCGAGGCTCGCCGTCGCCCGGTAATAGCTGGCGATGGGCCCGACCGCGACCGGAGCCACCACGACCGGCGCCGGCGGCAACGTCGCGGCACCAAGCCCGCCGCCTGAACCCGCGGGCCCAGACCCGCCCGCCTGGCCCGCCTGGGCGCCGGCCTGCGGCGCCGACTGGTCCCGGCCGCCGCAAGCAGCGACCAGCAGCACGATCACCAACACCACACTGAGGTTGCGCATCTCGATCCTCTCAGGACACACTTCCGCCCCGCCATGCCGGGTTCGCCCCCGGCGCCGGCCGAGCGGCGGTCAAGCCACGGTCAAGCCACCAAAATACATGCTACGCAGAAATTCCCGCCAGGATTCCCTGCGGCGTTAGTGGCGCTGGCCAGACGGCGGACTCTCCGTTAGGATGCTCGCCGTACGCACACCCGCCCCCGCATCGACCCCGGAGGTTGATCATGCATGGCACGCTGACCCAAACCAGCCAGCCGGTGTCGCCACCAGACCGGCGCCGAACCGCGTCGATCGCGGTCTCGGCGCTAGCGGCCGCCGCCCTCACGATCGGAGCGGTCTGGACCGCGGCGCCGGCCGCCCTCGCGCAGGAACCGACGCTGACCGGCCTGGCCACTGAAGTCGCCGCGATCCGCGAAATCCTCGCTGAGCGAGGGCATACGTTCGACATCCTGCAGAAACAGATCGACGATCTGCTCTGGTTCGAGCGCGTGGGCGATGTCGCCCTGATCGACAAGGTCCGGCTCTGGGGCCCGCCGAAATGGCGCGAGCCCAGCGCGACGGCGATCGGCGCCGGCCAACCGCTCAAGTTCTGGGCGTACATCTTCATTCCGCGCGATAGCGACCGCAAAGGCAAGTCGCCGCTGCTGGTATTCCCGCACGGCGGTGTGCACGGTGATTTCACCACGTACTATACACACATCGTACGGGAGCTTCTCGCCCAGGGCTATGTCATCGTGGCGCCGGAGTACCGCGGTTCGACGGGCTACGGCCGCGGCATGTACGAGAGCATCGACTACGGCGGCCTCGAGACCGAGGACGCGCACACCTGCCGCGCCTACATGCTCGAGAACTACAGCTGGCTGGACCCCGATCGCGTCGGCATGATCGGCTGGTCGCACGGCGGTCTGATCAGCCTGCTGAATGTCTTCAACCACCCCAAGGACTACGCGGCGGCCTACGCCGGCGTGCCGGTGTCCGACCTCATCGCGCGGCTCGGCTATCTGGGGGAAAGCTACGCGGCCTATTTCTCGGCCGATTATCACATCGGCCAGACCATCGCCGAGAACATCGCTGAATACCGGCGCCGATCTCCAGCGTGGAACGCGGAGAAGCTGCAGACGCCGCTCTTGGTCTACACGAACAAAGGCGACGAGGACGTCAACGTGTTGGAGGTCGAACACCTGATCAAGTCGCTCAAGGCGGCGGGCAAGGACTTCACCTACGAGATCTTCGACCTGCCCGGCGGCCACAGCTTCGACCGTCTGGACACGCGCCAGGCCCAGGAGATCCGCCTGCGGATCTACCGTTTCCTGGCGCAGTACCTCAAACCGCCGCGCACGTTCAAGAACGTCCAGGAATTGCACGCCGCCGGCTATCGATCTTAGCAAACTTGAACGCCGCCGTGAGCAAGCGCGCCCGCCGCCTGATGCTGCTCGGCCTGTTGGCCGCGCTGTTGATCCCTTTGTTCCTGTGGATCCCGACGCACCTGCGGCACGATCCCTTGATCGGACCGCTCGGCTCGCGCTACCACATCGGCCTGTTCCTGGTGCTGACCTTGTTGCTCTATCATCACGGCCCCTGGCGCGGTCGGCTGCGCGCGGTCGTTGTGGTCTGCCTGCTGCTAGCCGCCGTGACCGAGGTCATGCAGATCCCGTTCGGGCGTACGGCGGCCGTGGCGGATTGGGCCAAGGACGCCCAGGGCGTCGGCTTTGCCGTGTGCTGGATCTGGTACCGGCGCACCGGGCGCCTCCGGCTGCCGCTGCTCGGCACGCTGGCGCTCGTGTTCCTGGTCATCTGGCCGCTGCGCGATCTACCGGTAGCCGTGCCAGAGGTCAGAGCGGCGCGGGCGCGCTTTCCGCTACTTGACGACTTCGAGCGGCCGCGCGCCCTGGCGCTCTGGCTGTCTCACCAACACGCCGAACTCTCCTTGGTGCCGGTCGCCGATCGCGGGCGGGTGCTGCAGATCAGCCACGACGGCCGCGACCGCTGGCCGGGCGCCAAGTCGCGCAAGCTGCCCTGGGATTGGACCGGTCATTCGGCGTTGCGCCTGGACTGCCGGGTGCTCGCGCCGTCACCGGACAGCCTGCGCGTCACGGTCTACGTCGAGGACCGTGCCGCGCGCTGCGACACGGATTTCGCCATGCAGTCGTTCACCGTCGGCCGCCAGTGGCAAACCTTGACCGTCCGCCTCGCCGAC
>JAQULN010000255.1 GCA_028718575.1 Candidatus Krumholzibacteriia bacterium
GCGGTCTGCCGGTCCAGCAAGCGGCAGGTGATACGGGCGCTCCCGGTTTGCCAGCCCAGGCGGCCCGGATCCAGCGCCGCCGGCACGGGGCCGCGACCCGCGACGCTCAATCCCAGATCGACGCCGAGACCGGCGAGGTCCGGTTGATCGGCAACCGCGATTCGGAGGTCGCCGCCCGCCCACGGCGCGGCGGCGATCCCGGCGGCCGCGAGGCGGCCGGCGGCGGTCAGGGTCCCCGCCGGCCATCGGGTTTGTTGCTCAGTCGGCAGCAACGGTCTGATCTCGTCGAGATTCAGCCGCAGATCGAGGTCGACGTTGGCGGCGACGCTGTCCGGGCGCGCGCAGCCGTCGAGATCCAGGTGTCCCAGCTCGCCGGCCAGTTGCAGCTCGGTCAGACAGACCGTGCTGTCGGCCGCGTTGAACGCGGCGTGCCACGGTCCGGTGTTGGCGAGCGACCGCCGCCCGAGCGCGAGCGACAAGTGCTCGCCGGCGAACTCCAGGGCCGGCGCCGAGTCCAGATCGCGGGCGGTCAACTGTCCGCCGAGGGCGATGGCGGCCGGCGGCGCCGCGGCCGCCAGGTCGACGCGGCCGCGCAGCCAACGCAGCGAATCGCCGGCCGTGCCGCCGAAGCCGAACTCGAATCGGGCGAGGTCGAACGCAGCACTGCGCAGCCCAGAAGGCAAACCGACGCGCACGTCGAGCGTGTCGGTGTCGGCGATCACCGCAAGCTGCGCCGCGGGCACCTCGAGCTGTGGCGAGGCCGCCCGCAGCGACCCGTGCAGGCGCGCGCGCGGCTTGGACCAGGGTCCAGCGGCCCGCAGTTGCAGCGCAGCGTCGAGGTCGAGGTCCGCGGTCGCCGGGTCGCGCCAGCGGCGCACGAGCGACGCGTCGGGCAGGTCGACCGAAAGATCCAGGCGCAGCGAATCGCGGTCGGCCCGGCCCGCGCCGACGAGATCCAGACCGGGCAGGCGCAGAGTCACCGCTGCGGCGCGCACCGCCTTGGCGTCGCCATCGAAACGCAGCTCCGCGCGCTCGATCCACGCGGTGCGGCCCAGGTCGAGCGTGGCTTCGAAACCAGCCGGTTCGACCGCGCCGTCGTAACGCGCGTCGAGATCCAGCAGCAGCGGACCGAGGTCGCCGACGGCGAGCTGCGGCGGCAGCAGCGGGGCGACTGCCGCGGGCGCCGGCAGCCGGAACATTCCGCGCGCCGCCAACTGCGCGCGCGCGAACGGCAGGCCCGGCGGCGGCGGTTCGGCGTCGATCGTCAGGTCGACGCCAGGGGGGCCGTGCTCGCTCCAGCGCGCCGCCAGATTCGCAAGCCGCGCGGCGGTGAGCGTCGTGTCGCCAGCCAGCTGAGCCAGGGCCGCCAAGAGTGCCACCGGCGCTTCCGGCAATTCGCTTCGCAGCCGTACCCGGCCGCGCGTACGCCCGTCGATATTGGCGTCCAGGCGCCACGCGCCGGCGTCGCCCTCGATTAGAAGGTCGGTGATCGCCGCGGTCGGCCAGATCGCCGCGCCGTTCAGGAGCGAGTCGATCAACGCGAGCGGCAGGCGCACCCGGCCGTCAAGCGGCAGCTCGCGCGCTGCGGGCAGGCGTTGTGGCGCCGCCAGGTGCAGCGGCGCGACCGCGAATTCGAGCGTATCGGCGGTCGCGGCGCCGCGCCAACGCCAGCTCACACCGAGCGCGGGCGAGGGCCGCGCCTGCAAGTAGGCGGCCAGCTGCAGCGGGTGGTCGCGCCGCAGATCACACGCGACAGCGAGACTGTCCAGCCGCGCCGTCTGCCCGGGCGCGAACTCCACCGCGGCGCGCGCGAGCGTGAGCCGCTCGACGGCCATCGACGGCAGCGGCGGCAACCGACCCGCGCGCAGCCATGGCACACCGAACCGTCCGGGTGCTGGCTCGCTGGGCGCGGCGGCCGGTGCTGCGGACTCGGCCGCCGCCTCGTCGGTTGCGGTCGCGGGCAGCCGCGCCTGGATCGCGGGAAGATCGACCGCAACGCCGGCAACCTCGGCAAGTGCTACGGTCAGGTTCCGGCGCCACAGGTGGCTCAAGCGGATCTGCAACCGCACGGACTCGATCCGTGCCAGAGTATCAGGCCCGTCCGTCCACGCGAGGCCGTCCAGCGCCAGCGAACCGGCTTGCGGCCAGGCCGCCCTCTGTACGCGCAGCTCGCCGGGCAGTACTCGTTCGGCCACCGCGAACCCGGCGCGCAAGACGAGCTGGCGCCCGGGCGCCACGGCCAGCACGATCGCGATTAGCAGCAGCAGCGCCGCTGTTGCGAGCATCAGCCAGTGCAGCAGGCGCCGCGCGCGGCGCCAGTTGCGGCGCCAGGCGCGGCGCGGATCTTGCCGCCGGCTGTTCTTGCGCGCGGTCTGGTCTGCGCTTCGCGTTCGGTCCATGCCGGCTCCTGCGGCGTGAGATCAGAACGGGTGCCCGATGCCGAACTGCAACAGCGTGCGCGGCTGTCCGGGCTCTGGGACGGTCAGATTGTGCGCTACGTCCAGCCGCACGGGACCGACCGGCGTGCCGATCAACAAGCCGAGACCGGCCGCCGTCTCGAGGTCGCGCGCGTCGACGTCCGCCAGGCGCCGCCAGACCTGGCCGCTGTCGACAAAGAGCGCCGCGCCGAAGATCGACCACACCGGCCAGCGCGCTTCCGCGCTCGCCAGCACGCGGACCTCGCCGCCGATCGGATTGAGGTCGCTGTCGAGCGGCCCGAGCTGGCGGCGCCGGTAGCCGCGCATGCTGCTTGTGCCGCCGGCGAACCAGCGGCGGTCCGGACGTAGATCGGCGGCGTCGCCCAGCGGCCAGGCCACGGCGCCGTCCAGGCGCAAGGCCAGCACGCGGTCCGACCCCAGCGGCAGATACTGGGAGCCGAAGGCGCGCAGCGAGCTGAACGGGGCGCGGGTCCAGAAGCCCGGCGGGGACCACTCCGCCTGCAGGGTCAGGCGATGGCCGCGGCCCGGCGCGAGCGGATTGTCGCTCGTGTCGCGGTACCAGATGCCGTGCAACAACGTTTGCAGGCCGACCTCGGCGGCGAAGGCGTCTGGGTCGGCCGAACGATCGGCCAGCCTGCCCTGGCTCACGACGACACCAAGCCGCAGGGACGTATACCGCCAGGCCGTAAACAGGTTGGACAGCGCCAACTCGGTCTTGTCCAGCCGGTAGCTGTCCTCGTCCTGGATCTCGTAGACCAGGCGCAGCTCGGTGCGCGAGCGCGCCGTGATCAATCCAGGCCACCAGGTGCGCAGTTCGGCGTCGCGGCGGAAGGTCGCGTACGACGCGCCGGCGAACAGCCCGCGGCCACGGCGCCAGAAGTTCCGGTGGGTGATGCCGCCCTTCAATACCAGCCAGTTGTCGGTGAAGGTGCCGACGCTCGCTTCAGTCGTGAGCATAGCCCGCGGCCGCAGATCGGCCATGAGGTCGACGGTCGCGCTGTCGCGCGGTTCAGCGTGCAACCGCACCTGGCGAAAGAGCTGCAACTGCCGCAGATGGCGGCGCGAGTCGGCGACGATCTGCGGGCTGTACGGCGTGCCGGGGGCCAGGCTCACGGTACGCCGGACCAGGGATACGAGGTCGTCGGGAGCGCCGGCGACCTTGAGCTCGTCGTAGACGAATCGGTGACCGGCCCGGCACGCGAACTCGATGTCGCCGGTCGTCGGATCGCGGCGCGTGACCGCGATACTCACCTGCGGCCGCGCATAACCCGCGTGCTGCAAGGCGTGCAGGAGATTCTGGCGTGCCCGTTGTACCGCGGGTTCGTCGAAACGGGCGCCTGCCGGCAGCGCCGCGCGAACCGTGTCCGCGGCCGCGGCGAGTTCAAGCGGCCAGCCCGTGATCGCGATCTCGCCGTAGCGCACGACCGACCCGACCGTCACGGCGAACACGAGCTTGACGCCCTTGGCGCCGTCGGCGATGCCGCTAGCGGTGATCGTGGCGGCCGGGTAGCCGTGGCGCGCCAGCAGCAGTTGCAGGCGGCGCGTGTCCGCCGTCGCGGCGCGCATGGTCAGTGTGGCCAGCCGGCGGCCCAGCAGGCGGCGACGCGGTGCGAGTGCCAGGCCGTTGCGAGCGGTGTCGAGCAGATGAGGCGGACAGCCGGGCATGGACAGTTCGGTGACTTCGCGGCCTTGCCAGCGCGCGAGGCTCTGCAGGTCGCTGGGGGGCGGCGCCTGGCGGGATTGGGCGGCGGCGGTTGCCGCCAAGGTCAGGCAAGCGAGCAGGAGTCCTTGACGGCGGCGAGGAAGCGATCGCGGGGTACGCTCCGGGTCGCGCTGACTGCCGGTGTAGCTCGGTCGCGCGCGCTTGCTGGAGACTGCAGGCGAGTGGGGCATCGCGCGGACCCTTCCGGCTGACGACTCCGCACAGTTCCGCACAGTATACACCCGCTATATGCCCGTGGCAGCCGGTGTTCGAACCGCGTCGAGTTGCCGGTGCGCCTCGCGATACCGTTCAGTTCCGCCGTGCCGTGAACGCCGCGTCGCCGGCGGCGGCGGTGTCGGGCGCGGGCGCGGGCGGCGCGTCGGCGAGTTCCCACGCGGTGCGGAAGGCCAACCGCACAAGATCCGCGTAGAGATGGCCGTTGAGGGTCTCGGGCGTATCAGTGACTGCATGCAGGTGGGCGTAGCCGTTGGTCGTGACCCAGTAGAGCGTGGGGACGCCTCGTTCATGGAACGGTTGGGCGTCGGCGCCGCCGCCCTTCCAGGTCGCAGCCACGGTACGGCGGTTGCAGGCGGCATCGAGCGCGCGGGCCCGGTTCCACAGCGCGGGTGCGCTCTCGCCGCCGCCGATGCGGATCGAGTCGCCGCAGGCGACGCAGTCGAAGTTGAACATGGCGATGGTATCTGCGAGGGGGAACACGGGGCGGTCCGCATGGAAGCTCGAGCCGACCAGCCCCGATTCCTCTCCCGCGAACAGCGCGAAGACCACGCTAG
>JAQULN010000256.1 GCA_028718575.1 Candidatus Krumholzibacteriia bacterium
CTTCGATGATCACGGCGAAGGTCGCCAGGAGATCCAACGACGTGATCAGACCTCGCGGTGGCAACCGTAAGTGCCACAACGCCGAGCCCAGTTTCTCGGCTGCAAAATGGCCGGACAAGGTCAGAACCAGCCCGCGCATACGTGCAATCGCGCCCGGTAGAACTGCTTCGATCTCAGCGAAGTCGTCGACCAGCAGGATCACGGTGCCTGATAACAGCTCGCGTTTGGTCAGCACCACCGGGCGGAACCCCTGGGGCGGCGGCGTCAGGGTTGTGAGCAGGCGCGCTGTCATGGCCGGCTGTTCCTTGCTTCAGGTCTCGAATACCAGCAGGATGTAGGTCATATTATGGGATAGCGTTCGTGTGTAGCCGGTCGCGTTGCGGCGCGGGCCGATCTCGCCGAAGGAAGGAAAACCGGCCAGCGGAAACACGCGGCCATAACCTTCCTGGATGGCGCCGACTTCGTGGTCGAGATCGCGGCCCAGTACCTGCTTGCGTCCGGCGCAACTGATGATCAAGCCGGCTGCCGGTTCGCCGCTCTCGCGGCCGAGCTGCGCGCTGACCGAGCGGACCCCCTGCACGATCACGTCAGGCGAGGCGTGGCAGAACTGGATGTGCTGACCTTGTCTCACGCTGCCGAAGAGCTTCACGCTGCCGTCATTTCCCTCGATCTGACGAATCGTGCGCAGCGTACAGAGGTTCGGATCCTCGCTACCGGTCAGCTGGAAGGCGCTGATCCCGATATCGGCCATCGAGAGCGGCTTGCCGGTTTGCGCGGTGATGAACGCCATGGCGGGGATGTCGTCGATCGCCTCGAGCCGCGTGCCGTCAGCCGCCGTCACCACACCGGGTTGGCCGACCGGCATCAGGTCGCCGGCGACGTGGATCGCAAAGCGCAGATCGCCGGTGGCGCCGAGGATCACGAGACCGTCGACCAGCACGTCGCGGCCGGCATAGACGAAACAGCGTTCCATACGGTATTCGTCGCCTGCCAGGCCGCCAACGGTCGAACCTGCGACCCGCTCGGCCAAGCCGTCGACCAGAGCCGCAGCGTCGGCGTGGAAATCGGCGAATACGATGCAGAGCGACAGCGGCGCGCCGCCTGTCGCGGCCGTCAGGTCGGCCAGGCACCTGTCCAATGCGCCGTCGAGGTCGGCCGCGACGCCCGTGGCGGCGCCGAAATGCCACTGCACGTGTCCATCCGAGTTCAGCCCGAGCGCCGACGCTCCGATTTCAGCCACTGCCTCCGTCTCGTAGAATCCGTCCCCGGTTGCGCCGATGACGACGGGCGCGTTCTCGAGTCCATCGTGCAGACCTTCGAGCAACTCGGGATTGCCTTCGTAATGGATCGACGAAAAGAGGAACACGACCTCCGGGGCGAGCTCCCGCAATCCCTCGCCGAGCTCCAGCCCCGCGCGGTAGGCGTCCAAACGACACGTGGCAACGGACTTAGCGCGCATAGGTTGACCTTTCAGCGCAGGCCGTTGGGCGCGCTGAGCATGCCACGAATCCCTGTTGAAGAGAAGGAATATTTCCTAACAGTGCAATCCTGTACTCTTGGCGCAGATCGGATTCTAATAGGATTGAATACAGGTACTTCTTCTTTGCCCAGTCTACTGTTTGCCTTGATCACCGCTGATCCTTTACGATTGACGGCGTTATCCGACGGGTTCGTGCCGACTCCCAGCAGAGGTCGTGAGGTCTGCTCTTCATGGCGGCCGCCGTATTCCGCGCCAAGTTCACCGTGCCGTCCTTGCCTGCCGATTACCGGCCGCGGCCGCGGCTCGACCGTCTCTGGCGCGCGTGGCGGCAGGTCAAGCTGATCGAGGTCACCGCCGGCCCGGGTTGGGGCAAGACTTGTTTTCTGGCGGGCCACGCGCGCACGCTGGGCGACCGTGTCCTCTGGTACACCCTCGACGACCTGGACCGCGACCCTGCCGTGCTGACGGCGCACTTGAGCGCTGCGTGTGGGTTGAGCGTCTCTCCCGCGCCGCCGCTCGAACAGCTCGCGGGGATTGTCGGACGGCTGGACCGTTGCCGCTTGCTTGTGCTCGACGACGTGCAGTCGATCGCCCGGGCCGATGCCGCGCGCGCGATCCTCGGCCGCTTGCTGCGCTACCTGCCCGACGACTGCCGGCTGGTGCTCGCGGCGCGCGAACCGATCGCGCTGGCCGGTGCGCGCCTGCAGGCGCGGGGCGAGGCGGCGGGTCTCAGCGCGCAGGATCTGGCCATGACCCCGGACGAGACCGCTGCCTTCCTGGCCGACCGCCTCGGCGCCGGCGCCGCGGCGCCTCTAGCCGTGCGGATCCACGCCTTGACCGAGGGTTGGCCGACCGGCCTGGAGATCGTCTGCCAGGCGCTCGCCGAGGGCGAACCTGCGGCGCGCGCCGAGGTATTGCAGCGATTGGCCGCGGGCGGCGGCCGCTGGTTCGACTTCTTCGCCGAGGAAGTGTTGGCCGAACTGGACGCCGACACCCGCCGCTTCCTGCTGCTCACCGCGACGTTGCCCCATCTCGATCGCGAAGCCTGCGAACGACTTACCGGCCGCCGCGATAGCGCCGAGGTTCTGGCTGATCTCGCCAGGCGCGGCCTGTTCACCGTGCCGGTCGGCGACGGCGCCTGGCGCTACCATACGCTGCTGCGCGCCTCATTGCGCCATCGCCTCGACCGGGAGTTGTCGCCGGCGCAGGGCCGCCGCGTTCGCAGGCGGGCGGCGAGTCTGCTTGTGCGAGTGGGCGAAGTCGAGGCCGCGGCGTTGGACCTGGTCCGCGCCGGTGATGCCGAGGGCGCAGGCGCGTTGCTCGCGCGTAACGTCCGCGAGCTGACCGGCACCCGCCGGCCCGAGACGCTGGCTCTGGCACTGGCCGACCTGCCGGAGACGCAGGTGCGCAAAGAACCGGCGCTCCTCTTGGTGCGGGCCAGCCTGGCCCAGTTGCACGGGCGCTGGGATCAAGCCGAGCGAGATCTGCGGGCCGCCCTGCGCAGCAAGCCGCCGTCGGCGCTGGCCGGATCGCTGCAGGCTCACCTGGTGCGCTTGGCCATGCAACGCGGCCGCTACGAAGCATGCCTGCGCGCAGGTCGTCAGGCTCTTTCCCGCAGAACGGCCTTCGCGCCGTCCGACCGGGGCACCATCCTGACCGCCATGGGCGTCGCGGCCGCGAGCCTCGGCCGCCTGGCCGAAGGCGCGGGCCTGCTCCAGGAGGCGTTGGCGATCGCCCGCCGCCGCCGCGACCCGGTGCTGCAAGGCCGCTGCCTGTTCTTGCTCGCGGCCAACGTGCATTTCATCCGCGGGGACCTCGCGGAAGCGCTGCGAGATGCCCGCCAGGCCCGCGACCTCTTCGCCGGCCTCGGTCGCGGCGACCTGGCCTGCCATGCCGAGGGCGTGCTCGGGTTCGTCCTGGCCGGCGCCGGCGACCAGAACCGAGCGCGCCAGTCCTCGCTGTCGGCCCTGCAACGGGCCGAGGCGATCGGTTACCGGCAGATCGCCGGCTATGCCCGCCTGACCCTGGGGGAGTGCGACCTGCTGGCCGAGGACCCGGCTGCGGCGGCAGTGCGTTTCGGCGAAGCGTACGCGATCGCGGCCGACCTCGGTGAACAAGCGCTCGCGAACTGGGCCCGCCTTGGACTGGCGGAATCCGCCTGGCGGCTTGGCGACCGCAAGCGTGCGGCTGCCGAGGTGGCGCGCAGCCTGGACCTGGCGACCCGACGCCGCGACCAGTTCTGTCTGGCCCGGGCGCTCGCGCAGCAGGGCCGCTTGCTCGCCGCCCGCAACCGCGCCGGCGCTCAGGCGCGGTGGTCCCAGGCTGAACGCTTGTTCCAGCGGCTTGGCGCTCGCTCGGAGCTGGTGCGTTTGCGCCAGTGGCGGGAGAACGTCGCGAGATCGTCGTCGCCGTCGTCGCCGTCGTCGCCGCGGACCGCCTCCCGCGCCGCACCGACGCGCCGCACGACTCATGCCGCGCGGACCGCCGTCGCCTCGGTCACCGAGGTCGAACCGCTGCACCTGCGCCTGCTGGGTAACCTGGAGATCGATCGCGGCTCGCGGCCTCTAGTCGCCGGCGCCTGGCGCCTGCGAAGGGCGCGGCGACTGTTGAACATGCTGCTCGGCTGCCGCCTGCGGCCCGTGCCGCGGGACCAACTCATCGAGTCGCTCTGGCCCGAGTCCGATCCCGACAAATCAGTCGTCAACCTGCGGCAGGCCGTCTTCCAGTTGCGGCGCGTGCTGGAGCCGACGAATGCCGGCGAACCGGTGCACGTGATCAGCGAGGGTGAAACACTGCGCCTGGATATCGGGCGCGGCGGCACGTGCGATCTGTTGCTCTTCGAAGCGGCCCTCGAACGAGCGCGCCAGGCTCGCCAGGCTGGCCGGCAGCCGGTCGAACACGCGCAGCTCCAGGAAGCGTTGGCTCTGTGGCGCGGACCGTACCTGGCTGATACGCCCTATGATCCCGCGGTGGAGGATACCGCGTCTGCGGTGCGCCACCGTTTCATGCGGGCCGCCGAACGATTGCTCGAGCTGCTGACGAGCCGCGGCGCGTGGGACGAGCTGGTCACCCTGGCCACGCGCGCCCTGGCCGAGGATCCCCTGCACGAACCCTTCGCGCGCTCGCTGCTCTTGGGATTGTTGCGCCTGGGGCATCGACAGGATGCGCGCCGTCTCTACGCTCAATTCGAGGCGCGACTGGTGCGCGACCTCGATCTGCTGCCGTCGCCGGCCTTGAAGGAACTGGCCGAACAAGCGTCCGGCCAGCTCCCGTGAGACATCTTGGCGGGCGGCGTCCGGCAGGCGGTTACACCCGCCCGACCTCGTATGCCGACAACGCCGCCATGTTGACGATCTCCGAGACGGACGACCGCACCGACACGATGTTGATCGGCTGCTTCAGCCCATACAGCAGAGGCCCGATCACCTCGCGCTGGCCGATGTG
>JAQULN010000257.1 GCA_028718575.1 Candidatus Krumholzibacteriia bacterium
CGCCGATGGCGCCAAGTGCCGCACCGGCCAACGCCGCGTTCAGTGTCATCAGTTCCACGCCTGGCACGCCCGCCAATAGATAGCCGAACCCGACGCCGCTGCCGGTGAACAGACCCAGCATTGCCGCGTGTCGCAGACGCAGGAAATCCTTGTCGATCGTGGCAGGACGCATGGCCGCAGGTTAGAGAATCAGCGACGTTCAGGCAAGCACGGGAAACCGTCGCTTGCGTTGGCCGCTGCAACAATGCCGCGGCGGCGGGTGTTCCACCGTATGCGATCGGTGCGATCAGGCGACGGGAGTGCGCAGGCGCTGCACGACGTCGGCGAACCCGGCGTCGCTGGCGTGGACTTCCCGGTAATGGGCCTGGGCTTCGTCGTCGCGGCCCAGGACCTCCAGGATGCGTCCCGCGTGATAGTGCAGACCGAGCGCGCGGCGACCGGTCGCCAGGCCGTCGGCCAATCCTTCGCGCAGAACGTCGAGCGCCTCTTCATGCTTGCCGTCGCGGTGCAGCGCGATCCCCCACATCTCGCGAGCCTGCAGCTTGTAGCGGTCGTCGCGAGCAGCCAGGGCGAAGGCGAGGACGGCCTGATCATGCAGGCCGAGTTCCAGGTAGACCAACCCTTGCTGGTACTGCTGCTCCGGATCGGCGGTAGCGTCGTCGCCGAGGTTACGGCCGATCTCGCTGGCGATGGTCGAGACCTGCTCCGTGGCGCTGCTGCGCAGGATGTCATCGCCCTCTTCGGCGAGAATCTCGTCCAAAAGGTTGATCCCGCGCGCCGGTGCCGGGGCCGGTTCAGCCGGCGGCAGCGCCGCCGTCACTCCCGCGTGCGGTGCGGTCGCGGCGGTACTCGCCGTCGTGGCCGCCTCGATCAATTCGGCGAAACTCGTGTCGGGTTCCAGGTCGATGCTGATGCAGCCCTCGTCGTCCTTCTCCAGTTCGGCGCCTTGTTCCAGCTCTTCGTCGCCGCCGGCGTCCGCAGACGCCAGCGGGGCAGGCGCCGGCGTTTCGCTTGCGATGTCGAGCGCCGCGTAGGTGTTCGCGAGCGCGCTCTCCGTCGCCGGCGCGGCCGGCGAAGGCGACTCCACGCCCGACGCAGCCGGAGCTTGCGGCGCGATCTCATCGCCGAGTCTGATGCTGTTCACGTCGGCGTAGCCGGCCGGCTGCGCCCGCTTGCCGCAGGTCTCCAGCCAGCGGGCGTGCTCGGCGTAGTTGACGACCTCGGGCGCAGAAGCAACGCATTGCGCGACGGCCGCGGCCGCTTCGTCGACGTGGCCCGCATTGTAGAGCAAGCAGGCCCGCAGGCAGCCGGCCCGCGCCATCTCCAGCGGCATTCGCCAAACACGAAAGATCCGCTCGACCCGTTCCAGCACCTGATCGCTCTCTGGGTACAAGGTGAACAGTTCGAGGCAGCGTTTCAGGAAGATCTCCTTGATCTCCCCGGAGACTTCCTCAGCGGCGGCAAGGAAGGTCATCGTGTGCTGGACACCGTCGGCGATCAGCCCCTGGGCCGACCGGATCTCGGCGAGGAACCAGTTGGCGTTCAGATTATTCGGCTCGTGGCGCAGAACCTTTTTGTAGACCGCCTGGGCATTGCTCAGCAATCCGGTCTGCCGGTATTTCGCAGCCGCGGACAGGAACTGGCGGAGCGCTTTCGTGGTGTCCCCCGCCTTCAGGCAGACGTCGCCGTACTCGTTCTGCAGCGACGGATTGTTCTTGTCCTGCTCGAGAATCTGCGCATAGACTTCCGCCGCGCCGGCCCAATCCCGCTTGCGGCCGGCTTCGAAGGCTTGCTGCTTGAGCTTGCGAAGTTTCGAGGACAAAGAGCAGCTCCCTGGGTGTTTCCACAGACGGGTTGGCTCGTGAGCCCGCTGGTTGTCTGACGCGAACGCCTCGTCCGGTAGGTTCGTTCAAAAGCAGCCGGGATTGAGCAGAAAATACGGCGCGGCGGCGGGCCGGCGCCGTCCGGGCGCGGAACGCGGCAAAACCGGGGATGCGGCGGGTCAGGCGACCCGGCGGCCGCCCCAGAACACGGCGGCCACCATATCCACGCCGCCGTAGTAAGGAACCAACCGGAAATCGTCGCCGCGCAGGATCAGGAAATCCGCGGCCTTTCCCGGCGCCAGCGAGCCGACCTCGCTGGCCAGCCCGAGCGACCAGGCCGCGTTCAAGGTCGAGGCGACCAACGCTTCCGCGGGACTCAGCTTCATCTGGCTGCAGGCGATCGACCGAATCAGGGGCACCGAGGCGAGCGGACTGCTGCCGGGATTGAAATCCGTCGCCAGGGCGACGGCGCAGCCGGCGTCGATCAGGCGCCGGGCCGGCGCGTAGTAGTTGAGCCCGAGCGAAAACACGGTGCCCGGCAGCAGCGTGGCGACGGTCCGCGAGCCGGCCAGCGCCGCGATTCCGGCTTCGTCGACGCGGAGCAAATGGTCGGCTGAATCGGCGCCCAGCCTGGCCGCGAGCGCCGCGCCGCCGAGCGCTTCCAGTTCGTCCGCATGCACGGTGCAGCGCAGACCCAAATCCAACGCGCAGCGAAGGATCTGTTCGGTCTCGCCAAGGTCGAAGACCGACGGCTCGCAGAACACGTCGCAGCGCTCGGCGAGTCCGGCGGCGACGACCGCGGGCAAGACTTCGTTGCACACGAGTGCGACATAATCCGCGCGCCGCTCGCGGTACTCGTCGGGCACTTCGTGCGCCGCCAAGCATGTCAGCACCGCGCGCACGCCGGCTTCCTTCGCCGCGCGGCGCGCGACGCGCAACATCTTCAGCTCAGCGTCCAGCGACAGGCCGTAACCGCTCTTGATCTCCAGCGTGGTCGTGCCGTTACCCATGAGGCATTGCAGGCGCGACACGGTGAGGGCGACCAGTTCGTCCTCGCCGCGCTGGCGCAGATCGCGCACCGAGGCGCGAATGCCACCGCCCGCAGCGGCGATCTCGAGGTATGTTTCTCCGCGCAGACGGCGTTCGTATTCATCCTGGCGGGTGCGGCCGAAAACGGCGTGCGTGTGGGGATCGACGAAGCCCGGCACGACGGCCTGCCCGCCGGCGCTGACGACTTCGACGCCCGCCGGCGCCCGCGCGCCGCTTTGCATCACCTGTAGCAGCTCCTGTTCCGGTGCCGCGGCGAGCACGCGTCCCTGGCGCACGGCCAGTGCGCCGTGGGCGATCACGCCCACGTCGCGCAGGCCCGCGCCGCGGCGCGGACCGTCCTGGTCCGCCTGCGGGTCGTGCACCGTGCAGAGCTGTCCGATGTCCACGACCAGCAGATCGCCGGCCGCCAACGCCGGCACGGGCTCGGCGTAGAATCCCCTTCGCGTCATGACAACCTCTTCCGTGCGAGCGGCGCCAGCGCCTCCGCCAAGCCTGCCAGCAGTGTGTCGCCCCGTAGCAGGTCGCAGACGATCTGCAGATCGCCCGTTAGCGACCGATCCACCGGCTCGAGGTCGACGTGTCGGCGTAGTTCCTCGACGATTCCCTCGAGCAGCGCCGCCGGCCGCAGCGGCGGTCGTCTCAGACGCCTCGCCGCGGGCGCTTCGGTGATGAACTGTAGAGCCCGCGCCGCGGTCAGCAGTTCCAGCGCCACCACCGCCTCGCAGCGCTCGAGACAGCCGGCTAGTTTCAACGCCGCGATACTGCCCATGCTGACGTGGTCTTCCTGGCCGTCGCTGGTAGGAATGGAATCGACCGCGGCCGGGAACGCCGAATTGCGCGTCTCACAAACCAGCGCCGCGGCCAGGTACTGCGCGATCATCAGACCCGATTCGAGTCCCGGTTCAGCCGCCAGGAACCGCGGTAGCCGCCCGCCGTTGCCGCTGAGCAGCAGATTGACACGCCGCTCGGCGATGTCGCCTATCTCCGCCGTGGCCGCGTACAGCGCGTCGAGCTGCAGCGCGAGCGGTTGGCCATGGAAGTGCCCGCCCGTGACAACCTCGCCCGTGTCCGGCAAGAGCACGGGATTGTCGGTGACTGCTACCGCTTCGCGCAACAGCACCGCCTCGGCGCGGCGTACTTGGCCCAGGCTCGCACCGATGACCTGCGGCGCGCAGCGTACCGAGTACGGATCCTGGACGCGGCCGCAGTCGCGGTGCTTTACCTGGACCTCGCTGTCGCGCAGCAACGCGTCCAAGACCGCGGCCGCATCTGCGATCTCCGGGTGCGGCCGCAGGGCGTGATAATCCGCGGCGAACGGACGCGCGCTGCCTTCGAGCGCCTCGACCGACAGCGCCGCCGCCGCCAGCGAGTGCGCGATGAGCCGCCAAGCGCGCGCAACGGCATGCAGGCCCAGGCTGGTCATCAACTGCGTGCCGTTGATCAACGCCAAGCCTTCTTTCGCTTCCAGACGCAGCGGCGCGCGGCCGCGCTGCGCCAGCACCGATCCGGCGGCCTGCACCCGGCATTGGGCGTCCAGGACATGCCCCTCGCCGATCAAAACGAGCGCGAGGTGCGCCAGCGGCGCCAGATCCCCGCTAGCGCCGACCGATCCGCGCGACGGCACCCACGGCACGACGTCGGCGTCGAGCAGCCACAGAAGTTGGTCGATGACTTCAGGCCGCACGCCGGAGTACCCGGCGGCCAGGCTCACCGCGCGCAGCAAAACCATGCCGCGGGCTTCCGCCGGCGCCAGCGCCGGCCCCCAGCCGACCGCATGGCTGCGCACCAGGTTGAGCTGCAAGTCGGCGAGTTGGCCGGCCGGGATCACGGTGTCGGCAAGCTTGCCGAAGCCGGTGTTTACCCCGTAAACCCGGGCGCTGCCTCGCTCGAGCTCGCGCCGGAAATCCAGGCATCGCGCAACCCGCCGCCGGGCTGCGACGTTCAAGACGGCGCGGCGGCGTCCGGCGCATACCGCGAGGAAAGCCTCCGTGTCGAGTTCGGATTCACCGATCAGGAATACGTCGTCAGGCA
>JAQULN010000258.1 GCA_028718575.1 Candidatus Krumholzibacteriia bacterium
GCCCGCCGGCGGCGCGGACGACCCGTTCGCGTTCTACGTCGACAGCGACGTGGCCGTGCCGCCGCCGGTCGTCACGCGGCTGGTCGGCAACGTGCCGAACCCCTTCAATCCGCAAACAACCATCGTGTTCGACGTGGCCCGCGGTGGTCTCGTGCGGCTGGACATCGTCGATCTACGCGGCCGCCGCGTGCGTCGTCTGCTGCGGCAGGATCTGATCCCCGGCCGGCACCACGCGACCTGGGACGGCCGCGACGATGACCATCGCGAAACGGCGAGCGGTGTGTATCTTGTGCGATTGACCGTTGGCGCGACCGGGCACCTGCGCAAGCTGACCCTGGTTCGCTAGCGTTGGTCCCGCGCCGAGGAGGTTGACCGTGCGTGGCGCTTCGTGGAAGCTGATGCGGCTCGTGACGGCGGTGGCGATCGCCGTGATCTCGTCCGGCGCCTTCGCCGCGGACAGCGAAGGAGCGGCTGTGAACCTGCTGTTCATCCATCATTCCTGCGGCGGCGCGTTGCTGGCGGCGCCGGGGCCGTTGGCGGGCGGCGATCGCGATGCGGGCGAGCGCTGCCTCTACGACAGCCATCCCAACGGCGGCGGTTTGCGCGACCTGCTGGCCGCGGCCGGCTATCGGGTCCATCAGGCCTCGTACGGCTCGCTCATCGGCGAGGACACCGACCTCTGCCACTGGCGGCGGAAGTTCGCGACGCAGATGGACCGCGTCCTGCGCACACAACGCCAGGACGCGCTGCTGCCGGACGGTCAGACCAACCGGATCGTGTGCTTCAAGAGTTGCTATCCCAACAACGGATTCACGAGCGCCGGCCGCGATCCCGGCGATCCCGACGACTGCGAGCGGACGGTCGCCAACGCGAAGGCGGCGTATCAGTCGCTGCTGCCGCTCTTGCGCGCGCAACCGGACGTGTTGTTCGTCGCGATCACGGCGCCGCCCTTGGCGCCCTACAAGCCGATGGGCCTGAAGGAGACAATCCAGAGCTGGTTCCGTCGCGCCGATCGAAGCGGCGAACTGGCCCGCGAGTTCAATACCTGGCTGGCGGACCGCGAACGCGGCTGGCTCGCCGCCTATGATCAACCCAATGTCGTCGTCTTCGACTTCTACGACCTGCTGACCAAAGCCGGCACTTCCGACTACCTGGTCTACCTGACCAAGAATGAACGCGACAGCCATCCTAACCGCGAGGGCAACGCCGAGGCTGCCGCGGCGTTCGTGCCGTTTTTGGCCCGCGCCGTCGCCGAGATGGGCTGGCCGCAACCGTGACCTCCGGACCGGTCGCCATCGTCGCGGTCGGCGAGCTGTTTGGCGGCGCCGAGCGGCACATCCTGGGCCTTGGGGCGTTCCTGCGCGAGTGCGGCCGCTCGCCGCGCGTGATCCTGTTCCACGACCGCGAACTCGCGAGCTGCTGCCGGCGGGACGGCTTGCCCGTGCACGTCCTGCCCACTCGCTCGGCCTGGGACCTCGCCGGCCCGCGCCGTCTCGGCGAACTGCTGGCGCGCCACGACGTCCAACTCGTGCATGTGCACGGCTACAAAGCGGCCGTCAACGCCGCGCTGGCGCCGGGCCGTTTCGCCGTGGCGGCGACGGTGCATGGTCAGGGTGAGCCCACCTGGCGAAATCCGCGGGCCTTCGGCAAGGACCGCCTCTACCGGGCGCTGGAGGTCTGGGCCTGCCGGCGCCGCCGGGCCGTGGTCTGTTTCGTGACAGCGGATCTTCAGCGGCGGCATGGCCACCGCTACCGGCGTCTGGTCCAGGTCACCATCCCGAACGGAATTACGCCGCTGGCGTGCGACGATTTCCCGGTGCGCCCGACCGGCCTGCTGCGCGACCGCCTGCAGGCGTTGATGGTCGGCCGGCTGACCGCGGTCAAGGGCATCGATCTTGCCCTGGACGCCCTGGCCAAGGTGCCGGCGGACGTGCCCTGGCACCTGAACCTGATCGGCGAGGGCGGCCTGCGGCCCGCCCTTGTCGACCAGGTACGGCGGCTCGGACTGCAGGACCGGGTTTCGTTCCTGGGGTTCCGTCGCGACGTCTACGCGCTCATGGCGCATAGTGATCTGCTGATCATGTCGTCGTACCACGAGGGGCTGCCGTACACGCTGCTCGAGGCCATGTCCCTGGGCCTGCCGGTGCTGGCCTCCAACGTGGGAGGACTGGCCGAAGTGCTGCGCCACGAGAAGACCGGCCTGCTGGTTCCGCCAGGCGACGTCCCGGCGCTCGCGGCGGCGCTGGTCAGGCTTGGGCGGGACAGCGATCTGCGGCGGCGGTTGGGAAAACAGGCCGCCGCGGTGCAGCGCGAATCCTACACGCTCGCGGCGATGGGGCAGAGCTACCTGGGCGCCTACGCGGCTGCCACGGCGGTCTGAGGCGATCGCATTGACCGGCGACCGTCCGGACGCTAACCTGCAAGTCCAGGGCGACATGCAGCCGACCTCTCGGAAACGGACCACGACACCATGGCCAAGCCAACCACGAGCTATGTCTGCAGCGACTGCGGCCACGCCGAGATCCGCTGGTATGGCCGCTGTCCGGCCTGCAACGCCTACGGCACGCTGAAGGAATTTCGCGGCGCGGGAGCCGGCGGCCGCGCAGCACGCGGGTTCGGCCGCGGCGCGGCCGACCAGGCTGCCTTGCGGCCGGTTCCGTTGCGCGAGATCGACGCCGCCCGGGCTCGCCGCCTCGCGGTCGAACCGGCCGAGATCGCCCGGGTCCTCGGCGGCGGCCTGGTGGAGGGTTCGGTCGTCCTGCTGGGCGGCGAGCCCGGTGTCGGTAAATCGACCCTGCTGACCGGCCTCGCGCTGAGCTGGGTCCGCCACGGCGTGCGGGTGCTCTACATCGCGGGCGAGGAGTCGCCGGCGCAGATCCGCCTGCGAGCCGAACGCCTGGGCTTCCAGCCCGACGCCGAGGACGGTTTCGAAATCCTGGCCGAGGTCCGCCTCGAGCTGCTGCTCGACGCGCTCGAGGAGGCGCTCGGCGCGGGCGCTGCCGGCACGCGGCCGACCGTGGTGATCGCCGACTCGGTGCAGACCCTGCACGCCGACCACGTCGACAGCTACGCCGGTTCGCCGAACCAGATCCGCCACTGCGGCGCCGCGCTTGCCGAGCTGGCGCGCCGGCACGGGTGCCCCGTGTTCCTGGTGGGGCACGTGACCAAGACCGGCGACCTGGCCGGGCCCAAGCTCCTCGAACACATGGTCGACACGGTGCTCTATTTCGAGGGGTCGGGCGGCGGTTCGGTGCGGCTGGTGCGCGCGTTCAAGAACCGCTTCGGCACGACCGGCGAGCTGGCCGTCCTGGAGATGCGGGCCGACGGCCTGGCGCCGGTCGACGACGCCGGGGCGCTCTTTCTGGGCGGCGCCGAGCGTAGCGAGCCCGGAGCCGCGGTCTGCGCCGTGCAGGGCGGTTCGCGGATCTTCCTGGTGGAAGTGCAAGCGCTCGTCGCCCCGTCGCGTTACGGCACGCCGCAGCGCGTGGTCCAGGGGGTCGACAGCAAACGCGTGGCGCTCTTGGCCGCGATCCTCGAGAAGCGCGCTGGTCTGGACCTCGCCGGTTGCGACATCTTCGTCAAGGTGGCGGGCGGCGGCCGCCTCGACGACCCCGCCGCGGACCTGGCGATTCTCACGGCGATCGCGTCGAGTCTACGCGAACGGCCGCTGCCGCCGGGAACCCTGGTGCTCGGCGAGGTGGGCTTGACCGGCGCGGTGCGCTCCGCGTCGGCCGAACCGGAACGCCTACGCGAGGCGTCGCGTCGCGGGTTTCGCCGCGCGGTCTGTGCTTCGGCGCCGGGCGGCGGCGAGCGGCCGCGGCCGCCGCGGGGCATCCTGGTGCAGGCTGCTGCGAGTGTGGAAGAAGCTGTCGCGCTGGCGTTGAGCCCGGCGGCCGACGGTGGTGAGAGGTAAGAGGTGACCCGGATCTACCTCGTCGTGCTGGCCGGCGGCCAGTCGCTGCGCGCCCGGCGCGGCGACAGCAGCGCGCCCAAACAGTTCCGCGAGATCGGCGGGCAGATGCTTTGCCTGGTCAGCCTGCGCGAGCTCGCACAGGCGCCGGGCGTGGCGCACGCGGTCCTGGTCGTGCCCGCAGCTTGGCGGCCGCTGGTCGCCCAGGCCGTCGCCGACGCGGCCTTGCCGGTTCCGTGCACGCTGGCCGACGCGGGTTGCCACCGGACCGCGTCGGCCTGGCACGCCCTGCAGCATCTGGCCGAGCTGCCGGCCGATCAGCGGCCCGAATCCGCCGACCTGGTGGCGATCCACGACGCCGCGCGCCCCTTTGCGAGCTGCCATCTGCTGGCGCGTCTGGCCCGGGCCGCCGCTCGCCATGGAGCCGCGGTGCCGGGGGTGCCGCTGCCGGACACGGTCGTGCAGCTCGCCGCGACCGACACCGAAGCCAGTGAGCGCGCCGTGGCGGCGTACCTCGAACGCGGCCTGCTGGTTGCGGTCCAGACGCCCCAGGTCTGCCGTTGGCGGGAGCTGTACGCTGCGCATGCCTGGGCGGCCGCCGGTGACCGCAGCTTCACCGATGACGGCGGGTTGCTGGCGAGTCAGGGATTGTCGCCTGCGGTCGTCATGGGTGAAGAGAGCAACTGGAAGATCACGACCGAGGACGACTGGCGGCGCGCGGAAGACCTGTTGCAGCGCTGACGCGGCACCGCCTCCGGTGCGCAGGATCTGAAACTGGATCCCCGCTTGCTTCGGTCGTATCATGACCTCTATGACCTCGCCGCTGTTTCCTCTAGGTTGGATCTTGGCCGCCGCCCTGCTCTTTGCCGGGGCGGCGCCGGCGTCGTGGCCGCCGCCGCCCACGGCCGAGGCGGTGCTGTTGCATCCGGATCTGCCGGAATATCTCGACCGCGGCTGGCTCGAACGTCTCGATCTGTTCTTAGAAGTC
>JAQULN010000259.1 GCA_028718575.1 Candidatus Krumholzibacteriia bacterium
CGAAGCTGAGCAGCTTCTCGACTTCAGCGGCGGCGGCCGGCAGGCAACTCACCACGAAGCCGCCGCTCTCGTTAAACAGGAATTCGCGCAACGTCAAGCCGGCCAGGTCGGCCGGCATCGCGAGCTTGGCGCCGAGGCGCTGCTGGCCTTCGAGTCCGACCGCCATCTCGGCGACGGCCGCGGCCAGGCCGCCGTCGGCGATGTCGTGCACCGCATTGGCGATGCCCGCGCGCACCAGCGACAGCACGGCCGCCAGCTCCGCGCGCACCGCGCCGAAGTCGAGCGCGGGCAGCGCTGGGCGACCCGCTCGAAAACCGGCGTCGAGGTAGAGGCTGCCCGCGGTTTCGGGCGCCGGCCGGCCCACGAGGTAGAGTCGGTCGCCGGGTTGTTTGAAGTGCTGGCTGCGGCTGCGCCGGTAGTCGTCGACCACGCCGACGCAGGCGACGATCGGCGACGGCGCGACGGCGCGGCCGCTGGTCGATTGGTTGTAGAAACTGACATTGCCCGAGATGACCGGCAGCGGTTCCTGCGGCGCCGAGAGGCGGCCCAGGCCGCGGCAGGCATCGCCGATCCCGCGCACGCTCTCGGCGAACTCCCACATCGCGCGCGGCACTTCGGGATTGCCGAAATTCAAGCAGTCGGTGATCGCCGCCGGTTCGCCGCCCACGCAAACCACATTGCGGCAGGCCTCGACCACAGCCCGCGCGCCCGCCTGCCACGGGTCGGCCAGGCCGTACAGCGGATTGCCGTCGCACGTGAGCGCCAGGGCGCGCCGGCATCCCGCGAGCGGCGCCACCACGCCGGCGTCGGCCTCGCCCGGACGCAGGATCGTGTTCGCCTGGACCTCGCTGTCGTAGTGGCGGAAGACGTATTCGCGGCTGGCCAGGTTGGGGTGCGCCATGAGCGCGAGCCATTCGTCCGCGATCCGTTCGATCGGCCCTTCGGGCAGGCGCTCCTGCGGCGGCACCTCGGCGCGTGCCGGGGCCGCGAGCGGCCGGTCGTAGCGAATACCCTGGGTGATCGTCTCGATCGGCGCGTCGGCCAGGATGCGCTCGCCGTGGCGCAGCACGTAGCGGCGCTCGGCGGTCACCCGTCCGATCCGCCGCGCGCAGGCGCCGTCGTAGACCATGGGCAGGGCGAAGTCCTCGTTGTAGATCCGCAGCACCGCGTCGGTCAGCCGGGCCGGCACGGCCAGACCGTACCGCTCCTGCGTCTCGCTGCAGGCGCAGACGCGCGCCGGCAGCTCGGCGATCTGGTGCACGGCGGCGAGATCGACGTCGCAGCCGAAGCCGCCGCTGTCGCACAGCTCGCTCGTGACACACGCGACGCCGCCGGCGCCGAGGTCCTTGAACCCCACGGCCGCCCCCGCTTCGCGGCAGCGGGCCAGCACCGCGCGGTTGGCGACGGTCAGGATCCGTTTGAGAAACGGGTCGGGCGTCTGGACCGAGCCCTTGTTCTCGGTGGCGGCCGCCGCATCGAGCGTGGCCGAGGCGAACGCGGCACCTCCCATACCCGACCAGTCGGTGGGTTTGCCGATCAGGATGAGATCGTAGGGTTCGCCGGCGGCCTCGCGCGGCACCCGGCTGCGCGTGATGTGCGCCTGATCGACCAGGCCGACGGCGACCACGTTGACCAGGCAGTTCTCGTTGAAGCTGTGGTGGAAATAGACGTCGCCGCCGAGGTTCGGCACGCCGATGGCGTTGGCGTATTCCCAGATGCCGGTGACCACTTCGCGCGCGATGTCGCGGCGATGGCGCGCATCGCCGTCGGCCGCGCTCTCGGCGAGCGGCCAGCCGAAGCGCAAGGGATCGAGCACGGCGATCACCTCGCCGCCCATGCAGTAGACGTCGCGGACGATGCCGCCGATCCCGGTGGCGGCTCCCTCGACGGGCATGACCTGACTGGGGTGGTTGTGGCTCTCGTGCGCCATGATGACGGCCCAGCGGCGTCCGCCGTGCTCGCCGAAGTCGATGATGCCGGCGTCCTCGACGGGTCCGATGATCACATTGGCCGCGTCGGCGAGCAGGTGGCGTTTGAGGTAGGGCCGGCTGCTCTTGTACGAACAGTGTTCGCTCCACATGGTGTCGAACAGCGTCATCTCGGCCAGGGTGGGGTCGCGGCCCAGCAACGAGGCAACACGCCGGGCCTCGTCCGCCGACAGCGTCAGGCCGTGGCGGCGCAGGTGCGGGACGAGCTGGTCAGGAGCGAGGTCGTGGACGGGTACGGGGGAAAAGCTGTCGTCGCGGTCGATCACGGGCGGCTCCCACAGCGATCCAGGAATACAAACGGACCGGTCCGGGGCGACCGGCGGAGTGGCGTCACGGCACCAATCTAAAGCGCTGGCGGTAAAAGGGAAAGCGGGAAGGCCGGGGCGGGCGCGCCGTTGCGCAAAGCAACGGACCCGGCGACGAGCAAGACCGGCTCTCCGGACGGGCTCAGTCTCGCTCTTCCTCCAGCACCCGCGCGAACAGCTGCGGCACATGGCGCAACTGGTGCGCGAGGTCGAAGCAACGCGCCAGGGTGGCCGCCTCCAGGCGCGCCTTGACGTCCGGATCCGCGCGGAGCGCATCGTACAGGGTTATATCCTCGTCCCAGACGCGCAGCGCGCAGCGCTGGACCCAGGCATAGGCGTCCTCGCGGCTGACCCCCGCCTCGGTCAACGCCAACAACACCGGCTGGCTGAAGACCATCCCGCGCACCTTGTCGAGGTTTGCTCGCATGCGGTCCGGGAAGACGACCAAGCCGCTGATCAACCAGCGCATCTTCAAAAGCATGTGGTGCAGCGTGTGGCAGGCGTCCGGAAAGATGATCCGCTCGACCGAACTGTGGCTGATGTCGCGCTCGTGCCACAGCGCGACGTTTTCCATCGCCGTGTGGGCGTAGCCCCGCAACAGGCGCGCCAGACCGCTGATCTTCTCGGCCGTGATCGGGTTCTTCTTGTGCGGCATGGCGCTGGACCCTTTTTGGCCCTTGCCGAACGGTTCTTCGACCTCGTGCACATCGGTCCGCTGCAGGTTGCGGATCTCGACGGCCATTTGCTCGAGCGTCGCGCCGACGAGGGCGACGGCGGCGAGGAATCCCGCGTGCCGGTCGCGCTGCAGGATCTGGGTCGACACCGGCGCCGGCTGCAGCCCCAGGCGCCGGCAGACCTCGGCCTCGATCGCCAGGTCGAGGTGCGCGTGGGTGCCGACCGCGCCGGAGATCTTACCGAAACTGCACTCGGCCGTGCCGGCGGCGAGCCGCCGCGCGCCGCGGCGCAGGGCTTCATAGTAGACCAATAGCTTCAAGCCGAACGTGATAGGCTCGGCGTGGATACCGTGGCTGCGGCCGATCATGACTGTGCCTTGGTGTTCGATAGCCCGCAATTGCACCGCGCGCAACAGATCGGCCAGCGCCGACTGGAGCACCGCGCCGGCCGCTTTGATCTGCAACCCGAACGCCGTGTCGAGAACGTCGCTGCTGGTCATGCCTTGGTGCACGAAGCGGCTGTCGGGCCCGATGTGCTCGGCCAGGTTCGTTAGAAACGCGATCACGTCGTGCTGGACGGAGCGCTCGATCTCCAGGACGCGGGCCGTTTCGAACGTCGCCCGCTCGCGAATCGCCCGCGCCGCCTCGCGCGGGATCTCGCCGCGGTCCGCGCGCACCTCGCACACGGTGATTTCGATCTCTTGCCAGTGGCGCAGGCGAGCCGCGTCCGACCAGATCGCGGTCATCTCGGGGGTTGCGTAGCGATCGATCACGGCGGATGACCTCCGGCGGGTTTGGCGGTTGTGGCCGGCGTCGCGGCCCCGGCGCCGCGCGGCGCGCCGGCGCTGGCGGCCGCGCTGCCGATGATGCGCGATCCGTCGCGCCGGCGCAAGGTTTGCTCAGCTCGCGGCTCGGTGGTATCATGGCCGTCAAGCGCTTCACCCGCGCGTTCCGCAGAATGGACAGGAAGGAATCCCCCATGAACCGTCGTGTCCTGGTAACGCTAGCTTGCTGCCTTTCGCTCACCGCGCTGCTGGTCGCGCTCGGCGGCTGCGAAAGCAAGCGAAAAACGATGTCCCCCGCTCCGCGCGGCGCGGTGATCCTGGGCATCGACGCACTCGACTGGCAAGTGCTCGAGCCGCTGCTGGCTGCGGGCGAGGCGCCGACCTTCGCCCGCTTGCGCGACCAATCGGCCAGCGGCGTCTGCCTCAGCTTCATCCCGCTGGAGAAGTCGCCGCTGATCTGGGCCAGCATCGCGACCGGCCTGGAGCCGGCTCAGCACGGCGTCGGCGGCTTCGTCAAGCAACGCGGCCATGAAGACTACGACGTGTTGACTTCGGCCGCCGACTGGCGCGCGCCCGCACTCTGGGATATCGCCGCCGCCGCCGACCTCACGAGCTGCGTCATCGGCTGGTGGGTCACCTTCCCCGCTCGCGACCTGCGCGGCGTGATGGTCAGCGACCATGTGAGTTTTACCGAGGCCGGCAATCGGAATCCGGAGGGCCTCGTGCGGCCCAACGGGTTGACCGAAGAGCTGGCCGCGTTGACGATCGATTACCGCGACGTTCCGGTGGAGTTATTGCAGGCGCTGGCGCCGAACGCCGATCCCGACGAACTCGCCGATCCGAGCCACCGGGATTGGACGAAGCTGCGATTGGCGCTCGCCGGCGATCTGACCTACCTCGCGACGGCGAAGCGCTTGCTCGCCCAAGGCACGTACGACCTGTTCGCTGTCTACTTCCGCGGCCTCGACCTGGTCTGCCACGCCTACTGGCGGTACTACCAGCCGGGCGACGGCACACCCCCCGCAGCGGCCGACCGTGAACGCCTGGGGACGGTCATCCCGGGGTACTACCGCGTGCTGGACCGCTGGCTCGCAGAGTTGTTGCCGCTGCTGCCGGACGCTGCGAACGTAATCGTAGCTCGGAAG
>JAQULN010000260.1 GCA_028718575.1 Candidatus Krumholzibacteriia bacterium
CCCGATTCCCACCCCCCCCCGGCCCACCGCCACCCCTCGCGCTCGACCCGCACAGGCCCCCCGATCCTCGCCATGCTCAGGGACTCACTCCCAGCTGTCGCCACCACCGGTCTGGTCGATCTCAGGCCACGTCTCCGCGCCCGGCAGCGCGAAACAGGAACTCGCGAGGGCTGGTCGCCGTATGTGACGCCGGACGGCCGCGCGTTCGCATTCTGTCGCGCGGGCAATTATAATAGCCGGGATGTGAAGACGACGGACAGACGTCCGAACCGGAGTGGAACCGATGAGCGTAAGGCGCGGGTGGTGGAACGCCGGGCTGGCGGGGTGGGCGATCGCGATCGCCACCCTGGCCGGCTGCGCGCGGGAAGGCGGCACGCCGGCGAATGCGGCGGCGGGAGGGCGTGGTCCGGCGAATCCGGCGAGCCAGGTCATCCCCGTCGCCGTGACCGAGGCGTCGGTCCGCGACCTCGCCCGCAGGGTGACCGTGACCGGCCCCGTGGAGCCGATCCGCACGGTGTCCGTGAGCGCCCAGATGGCCGGCACGCTCGTGAGCGTCCGCGTCGAGGAGGGCGACCGCGTGCGCGCGGGGCAGCTGCTAGCGGAGCTCGACGTGCGCGAGGCCGCGGCGCAGCTCGCGCGCGCGGAGGCGGCGCTCGTCAACGCCGAGGCCGCGTTCCACCGCGGCGAGCGGCTGCAGGCCGAGAATCTGGTGGCCGAGTCGGAGCTGGACCTCCTCCGCTCAGCCTACGGCATCGCCCAGGCGGACGTCGAGCTGTGGCGCACGCGGGTCGCCTTCAGCCGCATCTCGGCGCCGGTCGCGGGCGTGGTCGCCCGCAAGCGGGTTGAGCAGGGCGGCACGGTCGCCGCGAACACGATCCTGTTCGAGATCGCCGAGGACGCGCTGCTCGTCGTGAAGGTGCAGGTGTCGGAGCTGGACGTGGTCCACCTCGAGCCCGGACGCCCGGTGAGCCTGCGGCTCGACGCCTATCCCGACGCCCGGCTGACGGGCAAGATCCGGCGGATCTTCCCGGCCGCCGACGCCGTTAGCCGGCTCGTGCCGGTGGAGGTCGCACTCGACTCCGCGCCGGCCGGCATCGAGCCGCGGCCCGGGTTCCTGGCGCGCGTCGAGTTCGACCTGAACACCCGGCGCCATGTCCTGACCGTGCCCGTGTCGGCCGTCGGCGTTGCCGACGGCGACGCCTTCGTGTACGTCGTCGAGGCCGACACGCTCAGCCGCCGCGCCGTCACGACGGGCCTGACAGCGGCGGGCTGGATCGAGATCGAGAGCGGGCTTGTGGCCGGCGCGCGCGTCGTCCATTCGGGCCACGTGAACCTGCGTCCGGGCGCGCGCGTCCGGGTCTCGGGCGGCGCCCCGGCCCCGGAGCCGGCGCGATGAGCGGGCCGCAGCGGCACAGCGGGCTGCCGAGCCTGTCGATCCGCCATCCGATCGGCGTGCTGGCCTCGGCGTCGGTGGTCGTGGTGATCGGCATGTTCTACGCCGATCAGCTGCCGCTGGACCTCCTGCCCCAGATCGTCTACCCGCAGATCCATGCCCGCGTGGACTATCCCGGCGTCGCGCCGGAGGTCATGGAGGAACAGGTCACCAAGATCCTCGAGACGAGCCTGGCGACGACAGAGGACCTGATCGAGCTCGAGAGCAACACGAGCGAGGGCGCGAGCAATCTCGACCTGCACTTCAGCTACGGCACGGACATCAACTTCGCGCTCCAGGACGCCTCCAAGAACCTCGACCGCGCCCGCGCCCGCCTGCCGATCGACGCCGAGCCGCCGACCATCCGCAAGTTCGACCCGTCGCAGGCGTCGGTGTTCGAGGTGGGCTTCAGCTCGCCCGTGCGCGACCTGATCGACCTGCGCGACTGGGTCGACCTGCGCCTGCAGCCGCAGCTCCTGACGATCAGGGGCGTGGCCGCAGTGGACGTCGCCGGCGGCCTCGTGCGCGAGATCCGCGTCTCGCTCGACCAGGAACGCCTGCGCTCCTACGGCCTGACCGTGGCCGAGGTGCTGTCGCGCATCCGGGCCGAGAATCAGGACGTCGCGGTCGGCAACGTGACCTCGCCGAACTTCGAGATCGTCGGCAAGACGACGGGCAAGTTCCGGACCGTCGACGACATCCGCAACGTGCTCTTGCCCGTGTCCGGGTCGCAGGCGCGCATTCCCCTGTCCGAGGTCGCCGCGGTCGCCGACACGCACCAGGAGCAGCGCCTGTGGGCGCGGCTGGACGGGGTGCCGGCCGTGAAGCTGTCGGTCCGCAAGCAGCCCGACGCCAACACGGTCGCCGTCGCGCAGCAGGTGGCCGCGCGGCTCACGCAGCTCGCCGGGTCCGGCTTCATCCCGCAGGACATCCACTACGAGGTCGTGTCCGACCAGTCGTTCTTCATCAAGAACGCCGTGGCCGGCGTGCGCGACGCGGCTCTGCTCGGCGCCGGGCTCGCCATGCTGGTGGTGCTGCTGTTCCTGGGCAGCCTGCGCAAGACGTTCATCATCGGCCTGGCGATCCCGCTCGCGGTGCTCGCGACCTTCGCGATGATGGGGCTGGGCCGCCTCACCCTGAACATCATGAGCCTGGGCGGGCTCGCGCTCGGCGTCGGCCTTCTGATCGACAACAGCATCGTGATGCTCGAGAACATCTTCCGCCACCGCCAGCTCGGAGTGGCGGACCCCGAGGAAGCGGCACATCGCGGCGCCGGCGAGGTGACCTCCGCCGTGGCGGCGTCGACCTTGACCAACCTGGCCGCGGTCGTGCCGTTCCTGCTGATCTCCGGGCTCGCGGCGCTGATCTTCCGCGAGCTGATCCTGACCATCTCCTTCGCGATCGTCTCCTCGCTCGCGGTCGCGCTCACCCTGGTGCCGATGCTGTCGGCCCAGCTCGCCCGCGTGGAGCGCACGAGCCGTCTCGAACACAACCGCCTCGTAGTGAGCTTCACGCGCGGCCTGGAGCGCACGACCGGTTTCTACCGCCGCCTGGTCTCGCGCGCCGTGCGCCGGCGCTGGCTGGTCGTGGGCGCGGCGTTCGTAGCCCTCGCCGGCGTCATCCTGCTCGCGCAGGGGCTGGGCAACGAGTTCCTGCCGGCCGTGGATGACGGCAACGTCGGCATCTTCTTGCGGCTGCCGCCCGGCACCTCGCCCGAGCGCACGAACGAGGTGGCCGCCGAGATCGAGGCGCTCGTGCGCGAGATGCCCTACGTCCGCCACGTGTTCACGACCGCGGGCGGCTTCCTGTTCGGCGGCGTCACCATGGCGCGCGGCGGCCGCGGCTCGCTCAGCATCCAGCTCGAGCCCGCCACCGAGCGGCGCGACATGCCGGCCGAGCTCTGGGTCGCCCAGCTGCGGGACAAGGTCAACCGCCTGGGTATTCCGGGTGGACAGATCTTCGTACGCCCGCCGCGCATCCGCGGCCTGCGGACCAACCTCGCCGACGCCGACGTCTCCGTGTCGATCCAGGGCGACGAGCTGGCCCGGCTGCAACGGCTGGGCGCGGAGGTGCAGCAACGCCTGCGCGACGTGCCGGGCCTGTCCGGGATCGAGCTCTCGACCGAGGAGGCGAGCCCGCAGCTCAGCATCGTGATCGACCGCCAGCGCGCGGCCGACCTCGGGCTCGACGTGGCGCAGGTGGGTCAGACTGTCCGCACGGCGCTCGACGGCACGGTCGTGAGCCGCTTCACCGACCGCAACAACGAGTACGACATCCGGGTGCGGCTGCCGCGCCAGGCGCTGCTCAATCCCGAGAACCTGGGCGCGATCGCGCTCTTCCCGGGCGGGCAGCAGCCGATCTACCTGCGCGACGTCGCCGACGTGCGGCTGGGAACCGGGCCGACCACGATCCTGCGCGTGAACCAGAACCGCCAGCTGCGGGTCACGGCCGACGTGGACGACGTGGTCACCACCATCGGCCAGGCGAGCCGGGCGGCGCGCGCGGCGATGCGCGACCTCGCCTTGCCCGACGGCTACGGGCTCATCTTCGGCGGCGAGGAGGAGGCGGCGCGCGAGAACCAGCGCAACCTGACGATCGTCACCCTGCTCGCGGTGTTCCTGGTGTTCGTCGTGCTGGCGATCCAGTACGAGAGCCTCAGCGGCCCGCTCATCATTCTCGTATCGATCCCGCTCGCCTTGATCGGCGTCGGGCTGCTGCTCTGGGCGACCGGGACGCCCCAGAGCGCGCCGGTCCTCCTGGGGGTGATCCTGCTCGCGGGCATCGTGGTCAACAACGCGATCCTGCTCGTGCAGTACGTGCGGATCGCGCGCGAGGAGCACGGGCTCGCGCCGGTCGAGGCCGTGGTCGAGGCCGGCGCCGTGCGCCTGCGCCCGATCCTGATGACCACGCTGACCACGGTCTTCGGCATGCTGCCGCTCGCGGTCGGCCTGGGCGAGGGCTCGGAGCTGATGCAGCCGCTCGCCATCGCCGTGGTCGGCGGGCTGACGGTCTCGACGCTGCTCACCCTGGTCGTGGTGCCCTGCACCTACGTGATCGTGGACGGGCTCGTCGGGCGGCTCAAGCGCTTCGTGATCGGCGGACGGCCGTCCGCGGCGGCGCCCGACCTCGACGATCAACCGAGCCCGAAGGCGCCGCGATGATCAAGTTCCTGCTGTGGCGAATAGGATTTCCAACCGCATAGTTCGCTCCCCCGAGCAGCCAACCTCCGTTCATTCTACCACAGCTCCCGCCGCCGACCACCGTCGAATGCCCCCGAGCACCCCCCGAGGCCCCTCTGGAGCCCCGATTCCCACCCCCACCAGGCACACCCCGCCACCCCCCGCGCTCGACCCGCACAGGCCACCCGATCCTCGCCATGCCCAGGGACTCACTCCCGGCCGTCGTCACCACCGGTCTGGTCGATCTCAGGCCACGTCTCCGCGCCCGGCTCCCCATCGACCTG
>JAQULN010000261.1 GCA_028718575.1 Candidatus Krumholzibacteriia bacterium
CGTTGAACGTGATGTTGCACACTTCCGCGACGACTTGACCGCCGACATAGGTGATCGTCGCCACGACCATGAAGTCGAGGATATCGCCGTACAACTCGACATCGCCATTCGTCCAAACCCCGCCGCCGCCTAGCCAGAATTCGCCGCCGTCGTACGCGGTCTGGTAGATGCGAACGCCGTTGCCGCCCACCACGCCGTCATAGACCAACGTCGAGCCGGCGGGATTGATGGTCATACCCCAAAGTTTCCACTCGAGGCCAAGCAGGTTACCATCCCAGGATTCGGCGTTGACCATGTTGCCCGGCTGCAGCGGACCCGCGCCCGAGCACCAGGCTTCGCTCATGCGCCCATTGAGCAGCGGATAGTCGGGGTTCGTTTCAGGGTTGCTGCTCCAGATGCCGATGACGTCGGGACAGGCAGCCAGAGCCGTACCCGCAGCCAGCAGCACGAACGCCGCAAACATCGCGCTAACCTTTTTCATGATGACCTCCTTGAGCACGCACCCTCGCGCGCCAAATGGTTTTGGTATCGCTGATGCGTCTCCGCTCGTTCCCCGCTTGCGGGCCGCATCTGCAGGACGGAAGCGATCACGGACATTGTAGCACAACTTGCCCGAAACCGCGCATGATTATTAATACGTATTCTCTGTAAGATTGTCCAGAATTCGTACCGTCAACAACACCAGGTCGCTACGCTGCTTCGACGCTTCGCCGCGCGGCGTGTCGGTCAGGCGTCCGCCACCGGGTGTTCGCCTCGTGCGTGTAAAACAAGATATGACAATGTTTTGAGGCGTTGGGCGTGCGCCCGTCCGAAATCGATCAGCGCGGCGGCGATGCTGGCGGGGTCGAGTTGCGCGTCGAGCATCACTTCGTCGACCGAGCCGCCGTCCCGCCAACGATTGTCCCGATCGCTGCTGAGCGCCCAGTCGTCCGCCAGGGGTCCCAGGGACCAATCGCGCAGCGCGCGCCGCGCCATATTCGTGATGTAGGTGCTGTTGAGCCGGTCGCCCTTGGTGACGACCGTGTCCTGGTATTCCTGATCCTGTAGGCGGAAGAGGTCGAGGCTCGGCACTGCCACGTACTTCAGGTTCACGCCCGCGGCGTCGATCGCCGGCAGCGCCTTGATCAGATTGGCGGTGCTCATGGTCCCCTGGACGAACACGCAGCCCTGGCGCGGCAGGTCGGGCCGGTAATCGCGCAGGATGTACGCGCCGCGCGCCGCCAAGAGATGCGAGCCGAGCCCGAGCGCCTCGCGGTCGACGATCTCGATCGCCGGCCGCGTCAGATGCAGCACCACGATCGGTTGGGGAAGCTGCAAAGCGGCCGCCAGTAGCGGCGGCACCTCGTTGTACTCGTACGGTACGAGGTTGATCACCTGGCCGTCGGGAAAGAGCTGCGTGACGCAGGGACTGAACACGCCGAAGTGAGTGCGGCTGTCTTCCGCCGTCTCCGGGCCGCTGTGTCCGGCCACCCAGAGGACCTTGCCCACCTTCAACTCGCAGTCCTGTGCGAGTTGGCTGTAAAGACGCAGCATGCCGTACTTCAGGTAGCTGAACGAACCGTAGGTGGAGCAGGCGGTCCACCAGCCGTTGAACCGCCGCTGCGGCTCGGCGCTGAGGTTGACCGAGGCACAGCCGGCCATCATGCCGGCATTGGTGAACTCGGTGATCGCCTGCGGCATAACGACGCCGTCGGGACTGCGGTCGCGATCGTACCAGCCGAGGTTCGCCAGTTGGTCGCTATAGGGCAGGCCGAAACCATCGATGTTGGTCGAGCCGGCCAGGTCGGCCGACGTTACCAAGAACAGCGGCCGGCCGTGCTTCTGCAGGCACACGCTGTTGATCCAACTGCCCCAGCGGGCGAAGCCGGCGCGGTTGGGCTGCTTGCTACCGGGTTTGGCCCAGAGGTCCGCCGGGTAGCATGCCACGTCGAATAGACTCGCGTCGGCCAGCGGATTGCGCGACTCCGGGAAGTAGAAAGTCGGGATCTCCCGCGGCACCTGCTCGCCGAGTTCGACCAGGCGCGCGGCGAGGTATTGCAGCGTATCCTCGCGGCGGTGCAGCACCGAGAGCGCGGTCTGCAGATGAACAGCGAGGCGCGCCTGTTTCGCGGCGGTCGTGGTCGGGGCGTCTTGGCCTTCGCCCTCCCAAGTCACGCCGTACTTCACGGCGAAGTCGCGGCGGCAGGTCCAGAACTTCTCGCTGTGGTACCTGTGGGCCGCGCCGTGGCTCTTCTCGTCGTACGTATGATAGCCGCGGCCCTTGCGCGTGCGTCCGAACATCATCCCCGGCCGGCCGGTGGGATTGTCGCCGGCGGCAAGCGCGAAGATGGCGAGGGTGACGTCCGCCCAATCGCTGCCGTCCGCAGCTTCGTGCACATGCCAGCCGTACGGTTCGAACCAGTCGCGCGGATCGCCGTGCACGACGCTGGAGTACGGGCGCGGGTCGATGCCGAAATCGTTCCAGTCCAGAAGCAAGAGCAGGTTGTCGAGCCCAAGGCCGTAGGCGCTGTTTTTAACTTCGTGCCAGCAGCCGGCGGTGTGTCCGCCCTCGCCCTCGAGCGCGAACACGCGGACTCCTTCGCATCGCGCTTTTTTCAAAGCCAGCGCCTGGCCGACTGCCGCCGGTGCGCCGTGTCCGCTGGGGCCCGTGTTCCATTTGCAGAACAGATTCTTGCCAGCCATCTCGACGTGGCCGGGCAGGCCGCGCCGGTGGCGCAGCGTGACGAGGTCTTCCCACGTCAAGACGCGCTCGGGTCCGCCCGCCACCCGATAGCGCGCGTCGCCGGTACGGGCGTGGACCGTGCGCAGTGCTTCGTTGAACACGGCCAGCAGCGCGTAGATCAACGGCGAGCAGTGCCCGGCGACCAGCACGAAACGGTCGCCAAAACGCTTCGCCGGGTCGCGGACGTCCCAGCGCATCGCTCCGCCGAGCAGCAGGCTCAGCAGCATGTGCACCTTGGACCGGCTGCCGCCTGGATGACCGCTTTGGCGCGTATCGAGCATCAGGTCGATGAGCTGATCCGTGATATCCTTGATGATTTCCCAGTGCGAGAAATGAGCGTGCTGGGCGGCGAGGAGCTGGCGGGGGTCGGGCACGGGGGTTCCTCCAGGGGCGGGGACCTGTCCGGCGGCGGCGCCGCGGCGCCGCCGATCTGTCGTGGTAATGTCGCAGAGATGCGCGGGTTCTTCAAGCCGGCGGGTCAATCCGGCAGCGCACGCCCCAGATGATGCACTTGGAGCACGGCCGCCGCGGCGCGGGCGTCGTCGCAGGCGCGATGGCTCGTGAAACGTCCCGCCAGGCCCATTTTTTCCAGGACCGTTTCGAGAGTCGCCGCACTGGTGCGCAGATTGTTAGCGGCGAGCCAGGCCACACCGATGGCGCGCAGGTCGAACGCCCCGCCGGCGATATGCTCGCGGAACGGCAGGTCGAAACGTGCGCATTCCTTGCGCAACAGCGGGATATCGTAGTAGGCGCCCCAGGCGGCGATGAAGGCCTTGTTGCGAGGTCCGTACCAGTCGAGGAAACGGCGCCCGACCGCGGCGAAGGTCTCGCAGCCGGCAACCATGGCGGCGCTAATGCCGGTCAGTTGCGTGATGAATCCGGTTACGGGATGGTCGATCGGCCGCACCAGTTCGCTGAACGTCGCCGTGATCTCCAAGCTGCGGCGATCGAGCCGCACCGCGCCGACCTCGATGATGCTGCTGCGCTCGACCGTGTTGCCCCCCTCGTCCTCGGCGGGGCAGGCGGCCTCCAGGTCGATCACCACGAGATCGGTGCTGTACCGCATGGGTCGGGTCGTTCCTTCCGATTCCCTGTCGCGTGCCGGCCGAACCTGTGCCCAGTCTGCGCGGAACCTAGCAGATGGACTGATTTCGGGCAAACAACGGGTTTCTTCGAGGCACAACCAGGATGACGATCCGAGCATTCGACTGAGAAAGATTTGATATATTAGTCCTTGAATTAACTTTTAAAAATATTGTATGATTTATCTACATTCGCCACGCGAGGCCCGGGCACAGGAGGACCATCATGCGAGCGATCGGCCACTTCTTCATCTTCATCGGGTTCTTCCTGGTGTTCGCCTCCCTGCTCGCTATGCTCCTCGTCGGTGCGATGGCCTTGCGATCGACCTTGGCCTTGCTGATGGTCCTGCCGGTCTTGTTCGGTATCTACCTGCTTTACCATCGCGGCTACTGGGCCGCCAGGCAGCGCGCAACAAGCCGGCGTTCCGTTCCGAACAACGCCGGCTAGCCCGGATCATTCATGAAGGACCGCCGCGAGAACGCGCTTCCTGGCAAGCATTTGACCTTTCGCAGCCGGTCCTTCATGAATAATCCGGGCTAGGGATCGATCAGCGCGGTTCCAGTCGCCGCTTGCGCTCGGCGGTGAATGCCCACCAAGGCCGCGCCGGTCCGCCCGCCATGAAATCGACGATGGCCATGAACGCGTCCGCCACGCAGGGATCGTGGCGGACGCCCGTACGTGTGTTCAAGCGGCGGTACATGGCCAGCGGATCCTCGCCGATCAGGTCGCCGGGCGCATGGATGCCGATCGTGTGCAAGTCCTCGGCGATGGCCCGGCCAACATTCGGCAGATCCTCGAGCCGAGCTACCTGATCGCGGGGCGGTTTGGGCATGATCGTCGAATTTCCTTTCACGACGAGGCCCGCCCATCGCCTGCGGGCCTCGTCGCTCAGCGTGCGAGCAATAACTTGGCCGTTGCCGTTTCCGTGCCGGCGCGAACGCGTGCCACATAGAGGCCGCTGGCGAGCGCTCGGCTCTGGTCGTCCAGACCGTCCCAGACCACGCGCAGGACGCCTGCCGGTCGGGTTTCGCCGTCGAGCAGGGTGCGCACTTGCCGGCCTCGTACGTCGTGGATCGCCACGGCGACCG
>JAQULN010000262.1 GCA_028718575.1 Candidatus Krumholzibacteriia bacterium
CGGCTGCCGGCGGGGTCGTGGGCCGGCTCAAGGCGGTGATCGTGGGCGGGTTGTCCGTGCCCATACTGACCGCGGCCGAAGCCGAAAACCTGATCATGGACTACGATTCCTGTCTGAAGGCGGGCACCATGCTCGGTTCCGGCGCCATCATGGTCATGAACGATACGACGAGCATTCCCCACGTCGCCCTGCACGCCATCAGGTTCTATGCCCACGAATCCTGCGGCCAGTGTACGCCGTGCCGCCAGGGGTCCCATACGCTGGTTTCTTTGCTCGCGAAACTGGTGGCCGGCCGCGGCACCAGCGACGACATCGACCTCGTGCTGAGCCTCTGCAGCAGCATCAAGGGCACGACGCTGTGCCCCACCGGCGAGGCGTTCGCGATGCCGATCGAGGCCATGGTCACCAAGTTCCGCGACGAATTCGAGGCGCTTGTGCGTTGAAACCGCGCTGCCGCTTTGGCGGGAGCCGAGGTGGGAAAAGGAAGGTGCTTTGATGACCGACCAAGCGAAGAGCCGCGCGACAATTCTCGTGATCGACGACGATCCGGATATCCACGAGATCTGCCGCCTGGTCCTCGAACCGCAGGGTTACCGGCTGGCCGTCGCCGTTTCGGGGGCGGCCGGCCGCGCCGCGATGGCGGCCGACCCGGCCGATCTCGTGATCCTCGACGTGATGATGGAGGAAGCCGACGCCGGCTTCCAGACGGCGCAGTGGCTCGCGGCGCAACACCCCGCGGTGCCGGTCCTGATGTTGTCAAGCATCGCCGATGCCGCCGACAGCCTGTTCGATACCAGCACGCTCAAGGTCGCCGATCTTGTGAACAAGCCGATCTCGCCGCAGGATCTCTTGGAGAAGATCGGTAAACTGCTCGCCGCGCGCTGATGAGCGAATATGCGGCGTTAGGAGGCAGGAATGGACGTCCGTAAAATCCTGGAGTACGCACTGGAACGTGAACGTGAAGGTTGCGCCTTTTTCAGCAACCATGCCGCCAGCGCGAAGCACGCGGCCGTTGCGGGCGTGTTCCGGAAGCTGGCCGCGGAAGAGAAGGCGCATATTCACTACGTCGAGGCGTTGATCGCCAATCTGGCCGGCGGCGGCGCGCCTGCCGAGGCGCCTGCGTTCGACGATCAACAGCGCAGTTTCTTCAGCGACCGCGCTGCGTCGGAGATGATCGAACAGACGACCGTCGAAGCCATGGTGCCGGATCTGCCGGTGCTGCGCATGGCCTTTCTAATCGAACGTGACCTCGCGGAGTTCTACGCGGGATGCGCCCCGCAGGCGACCGGCGCGACTCGCGACGCGCTGGAGAAGCTGGCCGCCTGGGAGCGCGAACACGAGAAACTCTTCAAATCGCTGCACGACCGCGCATTTGCCGAGTACGCCGACATGCCCTGGGGTGGTTGAGATCCACAGGGAGATGACGCATTATATGCGGTTTTTATCCGCAATATCATATCTACAATAAACGCTCTGGATTAATAAAATCGGGCTCAGCCCGATTTTCCTTGCCTATCAGATGGGGGTTGACCAGTTTATCCAGAGACGCAATGTTAATCTGTTAACATCTGCGCACGCAATTGCAGGTTCAGTACGTGCACTAAGAGGAAGTGGTTCCTGATAGGCATGCTGTGAAGGTGCCTTTGCGGACGCATGCGGCCGCCGGGAAGACCAGAAAGGGTGAGTCGATGCTGAGCTTGACCATCAATGACCGGAGCATCGAGGCGGCCGAGGGCGAGACCATCCTCGCGGCGGCCCGTCGCGCCGGGGTCGAGATCCCGACGCTCTGCGCCGTGAAGGGTCTCGCGCCGACCGGCGCCTGCCGAATCTGCGTCGTGGAAGTCGAGGGTTTTGCCGGTCTGGTGCCCTCTTGTTCGTATCCGGTCGCCGCCGGCATGAAGGTGCACACCCATTCCGCGCGGGCGCTGGACGCCCGCAAGACGATCGTCGAACTGCTTTTGGCGGACCATCCGGACGACTGCCTGTACTGCGCCAAGAACAAGGATTGCGAGCTGCAGGACCTCGCCGAGAGCCTGGGCATTCGCAAGCGGCGCTATCGCAGCAGCAGCCAACCCGTCCGGCTAGACGTGTCCAGCCCGGGGATCGTCCGGGATCCGCAGAAATGTGTGCTCTGCGGACGCTGTGTCGCGGTGTGCAACCAGGTTGTCGTCAACGATGTCCTCGATTTCGGCGCGCGCGGAGCCAAGGCCAGGATCATCTGCGATGCGGACCGACCCATGGGGCTGTCCACCTGTGTCCTGTGCGGCGCCTGCGTCGAGGCTTGCCCGGTCGGCGCGCTCGTCTTCAAAGAGCAACTGAACTGCATGCCGGACGGCCGCGTGCAGACGACCCGCGTCACCTGCCCCTATTGCGGCGTCGGCTGCCAGATCGACATGCACCACAAGGACGGCAAATACATCTACTCGACCGCCACGGCCGAAGCCGCCGAGCTGCAGCCGAACCAGGGCATGCTCTGCGTCAAGGGACGTTTCGGCCTCGACTTCTTGAATCACGATGGCCGTCTCAAGTCGCCGTTGGTGCGTAAGAATGGCCAGTTGGAACCGGTATCCTGGGACGAAGCTCTCGACTACACCGCGGGCAAGTTGGCGGCGGTCAAGGCGGCGCACGGGCCGGACGCGATCGGATTCCTCTCCTCGGCCAAGGCGACCAACGAAGAAAACTACGCCATGATGCGCCTGGCGAGGGGGGTGATAGGGACCAACAACATCGACCATTGCGCCCGTCTCTGACACAGCGCGACGGTGGCCGGTCTGGTCACTTCGCTCGGTTCCGGCGCGATGACGAACAGTATGGCGGAGATCGCCAAGACGGGCGTCGCCTTCGTCATCGGTTCCAACACGACGTGGAGCCATCCCGTGTTCGGCTCCATGCTCAAGCGCGCGGTGCGGGAGAAGGGCGTCAAGCTCATCGTTTGCGATCCCCGCCGCATCGATTTGGTCGAGTTCGCCGACATCTGGCTGCAGCAGCGCAACGGATCGGATGTGGCGCTGCTCAGCGGTCTGCAACACATCATCCTGAAAGAGGGCTGGGAAGCGGCCGACTACATCCGCGAGCGCACCGAAGGTTTCGAGGACTATCGCAAGAGCATGGAGGAGTTCACGCCCGCGCGGGTCGAGGAACTGACCGGCATCCCGCAGGACAAGCTCTACGCGGCGGCGAAACTGTTCGCCCAGAGCGGCCGTGGCGCCATCTACTACTGCATGGGCATCACCCAACACAGCCACGGCGTCGATAACGTCAAGGCCTGCGCCAACCTGTCGCTGATCACGGGCAATCTCGGCGTCGAGGGCGGCGGGGTCAATCCGCTGCGCGGCCAGTCGAACGTGCAGGGCGCCTGCGACATGGGCTGTCTGCCCAACGTGCTCACAGGCTACCAGCCGATCACATCGCCGGAAGCGCAGGCGAAGTTCGCCAAGCGCTGGGGCAGCCAGCCGACCGCGCTCAAGGTGGGGCTGACGGCGACGGCGATGGTGCCGGCGGCCGGGGACAAGATCAAGGCCCTCTACATCATGGGCGAGAACCCCCTGGTCTCGGATCCGAACGTCAACCACGCGGAGAAGTGTCTGGCCAAGCTCGACCTGCTCATCGTGCAGGACATCTTCCTGACCGAGACGGCCAAGATCGCCGATGTCGTGCTGCCGGCGGCGGCCTTCGCCGAGAAAATCGGCACGATCACCAATACCGAACGGCGCGTGCAACTGTCGAACAAGGCGTTCGAGCCGCCCGCGGGGGCGCGCGAGGACAGCGAGATCATCGCGGGGATCGCCGAGCGTCTCGGCGCCGAGGGCTTCCCGCGGACGGTTGCCGACCTGTGGCAGGAGATCGTCGAACTGACGCCGCAGTATGCCGGGATGACCTATGAACGCCTGCGCTTGTGCGGGCTGCAGTGGCCTTGCCCGACGCCCGATCACCCGGGTACGCCGATCTTGCACAAGGAGAAGTTCTCGCGCGGTAAAGCGTTGCTTGCTCCGCTCACGTACCGGGCGCCGGCCGAGGAGCCCTGCGAGGAGTATCCCATTCGGCTCAGCACCGGCCGCATGCTGCAGCATTACCATACCGGCAGCATGACGCGCCGGGCCAAGGTTCTCGACAGTCTGGTTCCGACGGGGCAGATCGAACTCAGTCCGGCGGATGCGACGCGGCTTGGCGTGCGCAGCGGTAATCGGGTGCGGGTGATCACCCGCCGTGGTTCGATCGTCACTTTTGCGAACGTCGTCGAGCGCGTCGCCGAGGGCTCGGCCTTCGCGCCGTTCCATTTTCACGAATCGGCGGCCAACCGATTGACGAACGACGCGCTCGACCCGGTGTGCGCGATTCCCGAGTACAAGGTCTGTGCCGCGCGGATCGAGCGCGCCGAGCAGTAACCGGCCAGCGGCTTCGCGTTCCGGCGCGAGGCGCAGTGCAACAGAGGAGTTTGGCATGAGCTCAATGAGCGGAACGAGCGCACCGGCCGCGGTGCTCGTCGATCAGATCCTGGAGGATTATCGGGGTTCTTCGCGCGACGCGTTGATTCCGATCCTGCAGAAGATACAGGAAGCCGAGGGCTATTTATCTCAGGAAGCGCTGGCCAAGGTCGGCAAGGAACTGAGGCTTTCGGTCAGCAAGGTCTACGGCGTCGCGACGTTCTACAACCAGTTCCGGTTCGCGCCGCGGGGCAAGTACCACCTCATGCTCTGCCGCGGCACCGCTTGCCACGTCAAGGGCAGCAAGAAGCTGCTCGAAGCTGTGATTCAGGCGCTGGGCATCTCGCCCGGTCAGACCAGCCGCGACCGGTTGTTCAGCCTCGAGGTCGTCGCCTGCATGGGCGCTTGCGGATTGGCGCCCGCATTGTCGGTGAACGACGAGGTGCACGCCAAGGTCACCC
>JAQULN010000263.1 GCA_028718575.1 Candidatus Krumholzibacteriia bacterium
GGTGGCGCGATTGGCGTTTCGTTCGGTTTGCTTGTGGGTTTGCGGCTTGATCTGGAGCGCTGGTTGCGGGACGGAGGCCGCGCACCAGACGCTGCGGGACCGCGCCGCACGCGAACAGGCAACGGCCGGCGCCACGGTAACTGGCGTCGAGCTCGCCTACCTGTTCGAGAACGTTCGCTCGGCGGTCTATTTCCCGTTCGAGGGGCTCGCTGGAGTCGCGTGGGGCGAAGATGGTACGCTCGTCATCTGCGACGAGGCTCGCGGGAAGGTCTACGGCCTGGATCCCCGCCTGCGCCAGTGGACCGAGTTCGATACGCCCGGCGTGCGTCCCTACCGGCCGCTCGCCGTGCGCGTGGACGGTTTCAAAGTTCTGGTCCTCGATGCCGGGAGTCGTTCGCTGTTCCGGTTCGGACTCGGCGGTGTCTATCAAGATCGGATCGTGGATTTCCGCCAGGTCGATCCGGCGTTCGAGACCGCGCCGTTCGCGTTCGATGTCGACGTGGACGGCCGCGTGGTTGTGACCGACATCGGCGAGCAACAGGTCCTGCTGCTCGATTCCTTCCTGGTGCTGCGCAGCCGGATCGGCGGTCCCGGGCCTCACCGCGAGCAGTTCGACCAGCCGCGCGGCGTGTGTTTTCAGTACGACGGTGGCTTCGTGGTCAGCGATCAGGGCAACCGGCGGCTCCAGCGCTTCAATCGCCTCGGTTACTGGGAGGCGACGCTCGGCGGACCGTTCGAAGCGGACAATCCTTTCGTGGCGCCGCAAGGCCTCGCTAGCGATCGCTGGGGCAACTTTTTCGTCGCCGACCCCGCTGCCGGCGTCGTCCACGTGCTGGATCGCTGGGGGCGGCTTGCGCTCGAGATCGGCCCGGGCCTGGATCTGAAAGCGACTCCGCTCGGGCCGGTCGACGTCGCAGTTGGTCCGCAACAACAGCTCGCGGTCACGGATCGCTTGCGCGGCGCGGTTCTGGTCTTCGATATCCTCTACGAATAGGACACGGTCCGGGAGGTGGCCGGTGTGCAATACCAGGCCCAGCCGCAGGCACCCTGCCGGCGGTGACCGGTTCGGGTGCGCGCTGCTGGCCGTGGTGTTCTGCGCCGGTGCCGCAGCGGCGGCGCTGCAACCGCCGGCGGACGGCCTGTTGACCGAGCGTGAGTTCTTCCTTCTGGACGCGGACCAACGACCGCTCGTACTGGCGCACGGCGCGATCGATCCCGCGCATTTCGTGTTGCGGGTCGCTGGCCAGCCGTGGCAGCTCGACCGCGACTTCCGGCTGCGTTCGCGCAGCGGCGAGGTCGTGCCCCTGCGCGACTGGACACAAAGCGGTCGGGTCGTCGCGGTCGTGGAGTATCGCTTCCAGCCTGGCCTGTTGCAGTCCAGCGTCGGCTGGCGGCCGCTGGCGCCGCCCCCGCCAACTGCCTCCCGCGATGCGGCGCAACCCGCTCCGACGCCGGCCGCCTCGATCGGGCCGGGGTACGGGGATCTCGACGTGCGCGGCAGCAAGGCGGTCTACGTCTCTTCCGGCAGCCGGCGCGATCTGGCGGTCGATCAGAACCTGCGCCTGAACATCACCGGTCAGCTCACCCGCGACATTTACGTGCGCGCGACGTTGTCCGATGACAACCTGCCGGTGGTGCCGGAGGGCAATACCGAGCAGTTGCAGGACATCGACCAGGTGCTGGTGGAGCTACTGGCGCCCACCTGGCAGGCCACGCTCGGCGATTTCGTCGCCCAGCGCGGCGGCACCCGCTTTGGCGGCTATCGGCGCAAGCTGCAAGGATTCACCTTGACGGCCCTGCCGGGCGCGGCGCGCGTCGAGGCGCTCTTCGGTTCGCCGCGCGGCCGCTATCGCACCGTCGAGTTGCGCGGCCAAGAGGCCAACCAGGGACCCTATTTTCTTGGCACGGGCGCGGTCGGCCAGAACCTGTTCATCGTCGCCGGATCTGAACGCGTCGTCATGGACGGGCAGGAACTGACCCGCGGCGCCGACCGGGATTACGTGATCGACTATGTCCGCGGCACGATCACGTTGACGTATCGGCGCCTGGTCACGGCCGAAACCCTGATCGCCGTCGAGTTCGAGGAAGGCGAAGGGTCCTACGCCCGCAGCGTTGTCGGCGCCGGCGGCGGCGCGCGCGGCGAACTCGGCGGCGTGCCCGTCGCTGCGAGCGTGCGGTTGACCCGCGAGGCGGACGATCCCGGCCGGCTGCGGTCGGGCGAGTTGAGTGCCGAAGACGAGGCGGTCCTGGCGGCGTCCGGCGACGATCCGCTCGCGGCGGTCGGGCCCGCGGCGGTCCAGGTCGAACCCGGCGAAGGCAGTTATGTGCGGCGGGAAGTAGGTGGCGAAACCTATTTCGAATTCAACGAAACAAACGGCGACTGGCGCGTCGAGTTCTTCTACGCCGGGCGCGGACTCGGCGACTACACCCAGACGCGGCTGACCGAGATAGGGGTACGGGTCTTCACTTACGTCGGCATGGGTCAGGGCGGCTATCGCGTCGGACGGCAGTTGCCGCTACCGGCGGCGCAGAGTCTGGCCACGGTGACCGTCGCGGTCGGCGACTCGATCGGCACCGGGCTGCATGCCGAGTGGCATGCCTCGAGCCTGGACCGCAACCGCTTGAGCACGCTGGACGACCAGGACAACGACGGGCAAGCCGCGCATGTGGCCGCGCGGTCGGGCCCGGTCGGGCTGGCCGGCGGCGATCTCACCGCGGCGGCAGCCTGGCAATGGCGTGATGACCGCTTCGCGCCGTTTCTGACGACGAAGACGGCGCAGGACTACGAAGGCTGGGGGATCGGCGAACGCGCCCGCCGCGAGGGCTTTCTCGCCGACAAGGACGCCGAGGTGACCGCGCAGGTCGACTGGCGGATCGCAGCGCCGCGAACGTCGCTGCAGGTGGGCGCCGACGTGGGCCGCCTCGACCATGGGCGCGACCTCACGGCGGAACGATTCGGGGGCGACACGCGCTGGCAATGGCGCGGCGGCGCCGGCGCGCACCGCTGGCGGCAGGCGCGCAGTCGCGACGAACGCGACCCGCTCGATGTCTTACGCCAGGACCAAGGCCACGATCTGAGCTGGCGGGTCGGGCCGTTGGTGCCGCGCGGCGGCTGGTCGCGCCAGTTCTGGTTCGATGACGCGATCACCGGGACGGGGGCGCGAGGCTGGCAGATGGAAGTCGTCACCGCGGGTCTGGCGGCGGGTCCGGACAACGCCTGGCGCTGGGATTTGCAGTTCTCGCGCGGGCTGGTCGATTCGCTGCGCGGAGCGGTCTGGACGCGCGCGCGGGACAGCCGCACCTGGCAAGGATCGACCTCGACGCCGCGGTTCGCCGGGTTGCGGGCGGTAGCCGACGGCACCATACGGCAAGTCAAACTGCCGAACGGACAGACCGAAACCACGCGTCTGGGTCGTCTCGAGCTGGGGGCCAACTGGCCGCAGCTCGGCAGTGATTGGAACCTCGGCTACAGCGTCGACAACAGCCGGGCTGAAGTCCTCGCGCGGCGGATCGCCTATGTCGGCGAGAACCAGGGACGCTACGATGAAGGAGGCAACTTCGTCGGCGACGGCCAGGGCGACTACGAGTTGCTATTGGCGGGGACCGACAGCCTGGTCGTCACTACCGGCGTGCAGGCGAATCTCAATTGGCGACAAAGCTTTGCGTGGCTTGGTGAAGACCGTTTCTGGGGCGCCTGGACCAGCGAAACCCGCCTCGGTGTCGAGGCCCGCAGCCGCCGCGACGCCGTGGGGCCGCTGTTGCGCCTGGCGCCGTCGGCGATTTTCGATCCTCAGTGGACGGTGCTCGGCCGGGTGGACCTGACCGAAGAGATCACGCTGCTGCGGCACCTGCGGGCCTGGGACCTGCGCTGGCGTTTCGACTACGCCGAGACGATGGACCGCCAGTATGCGCAAGGCCGTCTAGACCGCCTGCGGCGTGAACACACCGTCACGGCGACCTGGAATCCGCTGGCGACGGCCAGCTTGCAGGTGCGAGCCGTCCAGGAAGACGATCGCCGGCGCACGGATGACGAGCTGAACCCGACGCAACTCGACTATACGACTGTTTCGCGGCGGTTCGAGGGCGAGGGCAGTTGGCGCCCGCAACCGGGCGGCCGCCTGGCGCTGGCGCTGGAGCGTCGCACCCGCGACGACAGGGTCTCGCTCGTCAGCCAGCGTGAGCTGGCGCTGCGTCCCTCGGTGCGCTGGCGCCTGGCCAGGAACGTGAGCACCCAGGCGGAGATCCGCATCGCCAACGTGACGAGCGACGAACCCGCGGGAAGTCGGCGGCCCTATTTCTTCTCCTTGCCCGGAACCAACGTGGAGGCTTCGAACCGCCTGGGTTGGGATCCGAATCGGAATCTGACCGTGTCGTTGGCCTGGTTTGCCCGCAAGCCGGGCGAACGGAAGTGGCAGCATGATCTACGTCTGGAAAGCACGGCCCGCTTCTAGCCGTCGCGCATGCCGGCGGAGACCGCGGCCGCGGACTTCGCCGGTGGCAGCGGTGTTGTTCTGCCTCGCGGCGCCGGCGGCCGCGATCGCGCCGGCCGATTGGCCGCCGCAGGTCGCGCTCGGCGCCGACGCGGCGAGCGATCCTGCGCTGCGGGCCATGGCTGCTGCCGACCGCGCCTGGTTGAACACGCAGCCGCCCGCGCTCTTGACGGCGCCCGAGCCCGGCGCCGGCGAGCAGGATCTGCTGGCCTGGCTGCAGCGGACGGCGCCGGGGCGATCCCCGTCCGGCGAGCGCGCCATTGCTGACACGACGCAGGCCACGGCGCCAGTCGCCGGACAGCGCGATCTTCTCTCGCTGATGCGAGACCGCTGGGTAGCGCGGGGATACCTGGCGGCGCGGCTGACGCTCA
>JAQULN010000264.1 GCA_028718575.1 Candidatus Krumholzibacteriia bacterium
CGAAAGTGGCCAGACCGCTGTGGAACGTCGCCAGCACCTCGGTCTGGAAGCCCTTCGTGTACAGACCGTAGCGCACCGCCGCGTAGAGGTGGGCGGGATTGGCGCGCAGGTCGTCGGTGCGGCAGGCCTCGCGCATGGCGGCGGCCCCGGCCACCAGGCCGCGGATGTCCACGCCCGCCATCGCCAGCGGCAGGAGCCCGACAGGCGTCAACACCGAGAAACGGCCGCCGACGTCGTTGGGGATGATCCAGCTTCGCCAACCGGCGCGGTCGGCCATCTCGCGCAGCGCGCCGCGCCGTGAGTCGGTGATCGCGTCGATGCGCGCCGCCGCGTCCGCCGCGCCGTAGCGCGCGAGCAACAAATTGCGCAGGACCCGGAAGCTGAGGGCAGGCTCGAGCGTGGTACCTGATTTCGAGATCACCACCAGGCGGAAGTCGCGGCCCGCGAGCCGCGCGGCAACCTTGCGCAGCGCGGTCGCGCACAGCCCGGTGCCGGCAAAGAGAATCTCGGGCGTTCCGCCCTTCCGGCCCAGCGCGTCCAGCACGGCGCGGGCGCCCAGGTAGCTGCCGCCGATGCCGATCACGACGACGACCTCGCTGTCTCGGCTGGCCTGCGCGGCCGCGGACTCGCAGGCGGCAAGGTCGGTGCCAGCCAGATTCGCCGGCAGGTCGAGCCAGCCCAGAAAGTCGCTGCCCGGACCGCGGCGCGCGGCCAGATCGGCGGCGGCGGCCTGGATCCGCGGCGCCAGCGCGTCGACCGCGGCAGGCGAGAGAAACGCCTCCGTGGAGGTGACATCGAGGCGGATTCCGTGCACCATGTCCATGATCGGCTCCTTGGCCCGAAGACCGCGGCGGTTTATGCTTGCGCGGGCGCATCGCCCGCACGGCGGCCGCGCGCCTGAGCTTACACCATCGCCGCGCGCGTTCAACTCGAGAGGCGCCCCGTGACCACGAACCACGGCGACCACACTGACCACGCCGTCGGTTACGACGCGTCCGTCCTCGTTGTCACGTACGGCGAGATCGCCCTGAAGGGCCGGAACCGGCCGGTGTTCCAGCGCCGCCTGCTGAACAACATGCGGCGCGCCCTGGCCGGCGAGCCGGTGACGCGCATCAACCATGTCGAGAGCCGCTATCTGGTCTGGCTCGACGGGCCGGCGCGGGCGGAGGCCTGCGCCGACAAGCTGGCGCGGGTTTTCGGCATCCGCTGGATCTCGCCGGCGGTCTCGATCGCCAAGAACGACGTCGGGCCCGAGCTGGAGCGCGTGGGCGCCGTGGCCGCGGACCTCGCCCGCCGTGACGTGGGCCTCGCGGCGAATTTCAAGGTCGCGACGCGGCGCAGCGACCGCGGCTTCCCGCTCAACAGCCAGGAGATCAACCGGCTCGTCGGACGCGCCGTGAGCGCGGCGATCGGCTTGCCGGCGCGCATGACCCGCCCCGATTTCACCGTGCACGTGCTCGTGCTCAGGGAGCGCTTCCTCGTCTTCACCGGCAAGCGAGACGGCGCGGGCGGCCTGCCGTCCGGCAGCAGCGGCCGCGTCTGTTGCATGTTGTCCGGCGGCATCGACTCGCCCGTGGCGGCCTGGCTGATGATGCGCCGCGGCTGCCGCGCCGCGCTGGTGCATGTCTTCTCGGGCCGGACCGCCGCCGACGCGGACGCCGGCAAGATCATCGACCTGGCGCGGCTGCTCGCGGTATGGTCGCCGGTGCCGCTCACGCTGTGGCTGGTGCCGGTGGTGCCGTATGAAATACGGGCCATCGAGCACGTGGCCGACCGCTACGACATGGTCATGTTCCGGCGCTTCATGCTACAGTGCGCCGCTGCGATCGCGCGCCGCGAGAACTGCCTGGCGCTGGTGACCGGCGACAGCCTGGGCCAGGTGGCCAGCCAGACCCTGCAGAACTTGGCGGCGATCGGCCCCGATCTGCAGATGCCGGTCTTCCGGCCCTTGATCGCGATGGACAAGGAGCAGATCACCGCGCTCAGCCAGCAGATCGGCGCCTTTACGATCTCCATTCGGCCGTACCGGGACTGCTGCTCCATCCGCTCGCCGCACCCCGCGCTCAGCACCCGCGCCGGCGTCCTCGACGACCTCGCCGTGCGCATGGACCTGCCCGCCGCCGTCGAGGAGGCCCTCGCCTGCGGCGAACGGCTCCTGATTGGCCCCGGAGGCCGCCTGCAGCGGATCCGCGCCGCCGATCCCGACTGAATCCCGCGATTTCGCTAAATCGAGCGCCCTCCGAGCCGAAGCTAGGGAACACGAGTAGGCCGTAACGCCTCGTTGTTGGCGATCGGCCGTCCACAGGGACCGCACCGGACACGGAGGACGATGACGATGAAGATTCTGGTCGTGGACGACAGCCGAGCCATGCGGCGCATTGTCTCGCGCACGATCCGACAAGCCGGCTACGAGGGGCACGATATCATCGAGGCGGAGAACGGCCGCGAGGGCCTCGAGATGACCCGCGCCCAGAAGCCGGACCTGATCCTGTCGGACTGGCACATGCCGGAGATGACCGGCATCGAGTTCTTGCGCGCGCTCAGCGCCGAGGGCATCGAGATACCTTTCGGCTTCGTGACGTCCGAAAGCACAGCGGAGATGGTCGAGGCGGCCACCGAAGGCGGCGCTCTCTTTCTGCTGGCCAAGCCGTTCACAGCCGAGGACATGGGCCAGGTCCTAGGAGCGTTCATCTCGTGACCTCCTCCGCCGCCATGATCACGCCTGCGCAGCAGCAGGATCTGATGGTCAAGCTCGCGGCCCTGGGCGACGCGCTGACGGCGGCCCGCGAGACCTTGCAGCGGCAGCTCGGCGAACAGTTTCTGAGCATCGGCATGCCCGGCGCGCCGGATTGTGAGCGCGCGGGATACGGCAGCACAGTCGCGCTCACCGGCGAACACGCGAATTTCTCCTACGCCGTGGTCTGCGATGAGAAGTCCGCGCGATGGCTGGCCCGGCGCTTCTTCTCGCTAGAAGCCGACGACGAGTGCCAGCTCAGCGACGTGGCCGACGCCCTGAACGAGTTTCCCAACGTGGCCGCCGGGCTCTGGAAAGCCAAACGGCAGCACCACGGCGAACGATATCAGCTCGGCTTGCCGCTCTTTATGCGCGGCAGTAGCTGGCTGCGTTTTTTTTCCAAGGGTGTCAACGCCATTTCCCAGCGCTTGGCCGGTCCGGAGGGAGTGTCCCTTCAGATCGTGCTGATCTGGCAGAGCGGCATCAAACCGGGAGGCGCATTTTCCATGTCGACCCAGACCGCCGCTGCCACCGCCGAGGCAGCCAATATGCCCATCAATGTCTTACAGGAGGCCACGCAGGCCGTGGTCAATACCTGCGAGGTGCAGATGGGGCTCTCGCTCGAGATCGACGCCAATCCCGGCGACCCCCGCGAAGCCGCCGTCCAGTACGGCAGCAGCATCGCTCTGACGACCGAAGTCGGCGGCGGCTGGAATCTCGCCGTCATGGGCGATAAGGAGAGCTGCCAGAAACTCACCCGCATCCTTTTCGCCATGGACGCGGACGAGGAGCCGGCCATGGAGGACCTCGCCGACGGCATCGGCGAGATCGCCAACGTCGCGGCCGGTGTGTTCAAGGCCAGCCGTCTGGCGGCGGGCGAGCGCGTGCAGATCGGCTTGCCCCTGTTCATGGAGGGACGCGGCTGCATCGATTTCTTCGCCTCGGGATTGCAGGGCTTGTCGCAGAGCCTGAACGGACCCGACGGCATCATCGTGCATGTGATCCTCATCTGGCAGGAAGGTGAAAAGTGACGCTGACGCTTCCCGAACCCAGGGCTGTCCTCGACCTCTTGAGCATGTTCATCGGGGGCCGGCCGCCGCTCGCGCCTTCGCGCGGGATGGACCTGACGATGCCTGCCTACGGCACCTACGTCTGCTGGTTGAACGCCGCCGACGGCACCACCGAGGGCGCTATCTTGACCGACCTGGCCGCCACGCTCTACATCGGCGGCGGGTTGATCATGATGCCCGAGAACGCGCTGCGCGAGATGGGCAACCGCGGCGAGGTGTCCGACGCGGTCCTCGACGGTCTGGGCGAGGTCTTCAACAACGTGCGGGGGCTCCTGAATCGCATCAAGCTGAATCCGCACGTGACCCCGACCGACCCCGTTCTTTACGAACCGCCGGCGGCGGACAGCCCGCAGGGTTGGATCTACCTCGCCGAGCGTCGCGTCGACCTGCACGGTCACACGGCGTTCGGGCAGGCCACGCTGACGTTGATCGGGCGGTAAGCACAGCTCGTTTCGGTTTCGCGACCGCCCGTGGGTCGATCGACAGGCTCCACCGCCGGGATCGGCGGTGGGGCCTGTTGCCGTGTGCGGACTGCGGTTGACACGCCGCGATCATCCTGGTAACCTCCGATGGTTCTCGCGGGGATTGGAGGTTTCCCGACATTCGTCTCTTGCGCCAAAGGAGTTGCCACCCCGACCTCCGCCTTGTCCTGCCGAGTCGTTCGGAAGTGCGGTTCACCTTGCCGCAGAGCGGCCGGGTCGAATTGACGGTCTATGACATCCGCGGCCGGTTGATCAAGCGTTTGCACCAGGGCGACCTCGCGGCCGGCGAGCACGCCGTGACCTGGGACGGCCGCGACCAACGCGGCCGCGCTCAGCCGAGCGGCGTTTACGTGGCGCGCCTGAGCGCTGGCCAGGTGCGCCTGGTCAGCCGGTTGACCCTGATCCAGTAGGCCAGGCAACGACGGGGGGCGGGCCGGGCCCGCCCCCGCGGCAACGAGGAGATCACCATGCGATTCACCAAGCTCGACGGGCTCGCGCTCGCGCCGCTGCTAATGCTGCTGCTCGGCGCCGCCGCGGCCGTGGACCGTACC
>JAQULN010000265.1 GCA_028718575.1 Candidatus Krumholzibacteriia bacterium
GCCGAGATCGACCTCGCGGTACCGCTTCTCGTCGAGATAGACGACCTGGGCGCCTTGGGCCTCGGCGGCGGCGGCGATGCCGCTCGTGCTGTAGGCCTGGCGCGCGGGATGACAGGGGTTGTCGCCCACCTTGACGGTCTTGGCGCCCGCTGCGAAGCACAGGCGCACCAGCGTGCCCACGACGTCGGGGTTGGTGGTTGCAGCCAACTCGGGCCGGCGGTTCCAGCCGATGTTCGGCTTGACCCAGACCACGTCGCCCTTGCTCACGAACCGCCCCATGCCGCCGAGGTCGGCGATCGCGGCCTCGGTCAGGCGCGCGGCGACGGCGGCGAGGTCGGCGCTCACCAGCGCCGCGGGGTTCCAACGCGCCACCGCGATGGCGAGCGGGCCCGTGTCGGGCTGGGCGAAGGCGAACCGAGGCAGGTGCAGCGGCGGCGCGATCAGCAGACCGGCTCCCGCCAGGGTGGTGGTCTGGAGGAACTTGCGACGGCCGGGGCAGGGCATGATCGACCTCCGGAGGCGGCGACGCCGGCAGGTGCCGGGGGCGGCAGCGTTCATACCCATAAATACTAGTGCCGTTGCGGGGCGGTTGTCCAGGCAGGCCGCGGCCGGCGCGAGGCGCGCATCTGTAGGGCAGGCCCGGGTCTAGGCCGCGTGTTCGCCCATGGCTTGGCCGGTGCACCTGTGGTAGGGTTGCCCGATCCGGCCGCATGAGACCGGCACGGTCGACATTTTTCCGGGAGGCGTTCGATGTTCTCGATGCTTCGACCTCGGTTCGCCGTTGTGGTTTTCGCGTTGCTGTCGGGCGTGATAGCGCCGCCCTGGTCGACGGCCGGTCTGCCGGCGTACACACCCGGCCACAACGCGGCGTGCGACGAGATCCCCGACGTCTACAAATGGGATCTGACCCCGCTGTTTGCGACCGTCGAGGCTTGGGAAACCGCGTGCGCCGCCGTCCAACGGGAGCTAGGCGAGCTGGCGTCCTACCAGGGTCGCCTGGCCAAACCCAAGGCGCTGCGGGATTGCCTGGCGCTGTACTTCTCGCTCCACGATCGCGCGAGCCACGTCCAGCAGTATGCCAATCTGGAACTGGCCATTGCACAGACCGACGAAACGGTCCAGGCGCGGGCGCAGCGCGGTCAGGCGCTGCTCGACGAGTTGACCGCCGCGGCCGGCTTCATTCGCGCCGAGGTCCTGGCGCTCGACGACCACGGCATGCAGCGCGCCTACGCTGCCGCGGACGGCCCTGCTTCGTACCGGAGCTACCTGGACAACCTGCGCCGTCGTCGCGGCCGTTTACTGGGGCCCGAGGCAGAGCGCGTCCTGCAACTCGCTGGTGACAACCTGTGGGCCGAGATCGACCTCAACGAAATCACGAGCAGCGCAGAGGACGCATTCAGCGCCCTGTTGTCGAATATCGCCTGGCCGGTCGTGCACGACGCCGAGGGGCGCGAGGTCCAACTCACGCTGGCCAACCTGTCCCGCTTCCGGCTGTCGCCCGTGCGCGCGGTCCGCGCCGAGGCGATCGAGTCGTTCCTGGCCACGCTGCGCCAGTTCCAGAACGTGTTCGCCGCGACCCTCGGCGGGCAGTGCAAGCTGGACGTCCTGTATGCGCGCGCCCGCGGTTACGACACGGCACTGGCGGCCTACCTGGACAAGGACGGCTTGCCGGTCGCCGTCCACGACAACCTCATCGCGGCCGTGAACGCCAACCTGGCGCCTCTGCACCGCTACATGGAGTTGCGCCGTCGGGCGCTCGGGCTGGACGACCTGCGCCTGTACGACCTTTACGTGCCCCTGGTCCCGGCCGCGCAGCAGGACGTGCCCTTCACCGACGCCCTGGCGATCTTGCCGGAGGCTCTGGCGCCGCTCGGCTCGCAGTACGTGGCTTTACTGAACGAGGGAATCGATCCGCGCAACGGCTGGCTCGATCTCTATCCCTGCGAAGGCAAGGAGAGCGGGGCGTTCTCCGCCAGCGTCTACGGCCGCCACCCGTACGTGAAGATGAACTACCAGAGCGGCCTGGACGATCTCTCGACGCTGGCGCACGAGTACGGCCACGCCCTGCACAGCCACTTGTCGATGACGAGCCAGCCCTACCACACGTCTCGTTACGTGCCGTTCCTGGCGGAGATCGCCTCGACCTGCAACGAAATGCTGCTGGCCGATTGGCTGGCCGCGCGCGCCGTGACGGCGCAGGAACGCGCGGCGCTGCTGGTCGAAGAGCTCGAAAGCATCCGCACGACGATCTACCGGCAGACCTTGTTCTCGGAGTTCGAGCGGCAGGTGCACGGCTTCGTCGAGGAGGGCAGGCCGGTGACCGCGTCGTTGCTCGAGGCGACCTACCGCGAGCTGATCGAGCGCTACTACGGGCCCGGCTATACCCTCGGCGCGGACGACGGCCTGGAATGGGCCTACATCCCGCATTTCTACTATAAATACTACGTCTACAGCTACGCGACCGGGCTGAGCTGCGGTATCGCCATCGCCGAGCGGATCAAGGCCGCAGGCCAGCCGGCGGTGGACGGCTACCTGGAGATGCTGCGGGGCGGTTGCAGCGAGCCGCCGCTCGAGTTGCTCAAGAAAGCCGGCGTGGACCTGACCCGTCCCGAACCCATCGCGGCCGCGCTGCGCAAGTTCGACGCCCTGGTCGTCGAGCTGGCGGCGTTGCTGGGGGTGGAGCTGTAGAACCGCGCGGCGATGCGGCGGGTTGCGCCGGTGCCGGTCGTGCCGATCTTGTGGCGGCGCGACCGGCGCCGGTTGCCACGCGCGCGAAAGGACTCCGCCATGATCAACGCCTATGCCGCCCACGAGCGCGGCGCCAAGCTCGAGCCGTTCGCCTTCGATCCCGGCCCGCTCGGCCCGCGCGATGTCGAGATCGACGTCGAGCACTGCGGTATCTGTCATAGCGACCTCAGCATGCTGGACAACGAGTGGGGCTTCACGACATACCCGCTCGTGCCCGGACACGAAGTGGTCGGCACGGTGGCCAAGCTGGGGAGTGCCGTTACCCACTTGCAGGCGGGCGACCGGGTCGGCGTGGGTTGGCAAGCCGGCTACTGCCATCTCTGCCGCTCGTGCCTGAGCGGCGACCATCATCTCTGCGCGAAGGCGGCGGGCACCATCGTGGGGCGTCACGGCGGTTTCGCCGACAAGGTGCGCGCCGACGCGATCAGCGCCGTCAAACTGCCCGACGGCGTCGACCCGGCGAGCGCCGGTCCGCTGTTCTGCGGCGGCATCACGGTCTTCAGCCCCTTGTTGCAGCACAATCTCAGCCCGACCGCTCGCGCCGGTGTCGTCGGCATCGGCGGGCTCGGCCACCTGGCCCTGATGTTCCTGCGCGCCTGGGGGTGCGAGGTGACGGCGTTCACCTCCAACGACGCCAAGCGCGACGAAGCCTTGCGGATGGGCGCGCACCGCGCAGTGAACTCGCGCGACCCAGCGGCGCTCGCGGCCGAGGCAGGCCGCTTCGACCTGATCATCTCCACGGTGAACGCGACGCTCGACTGGAACGCGTACATCGGCGCTCTGGCCCCCAAGGGCCGCCTGCACATCGTGGGCGCTGCCCTTGAACCGCTCGCGCTGGGAGTTTTCGGCCTGATCAGCGGCGAGCGCGCGGTGTCGGGTTCGCCGGTGGGCAGCCCGGCGGCCATCGCGACCATGCTGGACTTCGCGGCTCGGCACCGGATCAAACCGGTGATCGAGACGTTCCCGATGGCGCACGTGAACGACGCAATCGCGCACCTGCGCAGCGGCAAGGCGCGCTATCGGGTCGTGCTCAGCCGGTAACGATCGGCTTGGCGGCGCGCGGTCCGGGGATCCGGCAACGGCCCATTGTACGCCTCTCCTTGACATATTGTATCGATACATTATCTTGGCTTGTACCATGACAAGCTGGCTCCCCGAAATCGACGGCCGCGTGGGTCCTCGGTACCTGGCCATCGCCGACTGCCTGGGCGAGGACCTCGCCCGCGGGCGGCTCGTGCCCAGGCAGCAACTGCCGACGCATCGCGAGCTGGCCGCCAAGCTGGGCCTGACCGTCGGCACGGTTTCGCGAGCTTACGCCGAGGCCGAGCACCGGGGGCTGGTACGCGGCGAAGTCGGACGCGGCACCTTCGTCTGCGACCTCGACGACCCCGGCGAACTGCACGGCGTCGCGCCCGGCGGGAGTGCCGGCGCGCCAATCGACCTTGCGTTGAATCTGTCGCTCAGCGCCGACGATCCTGACCTCGCCGGAGCGCTGCGCAGCCTGCTGCAGCGCGGGGACCTCGCCGGACTCCTGGCCTACCAGCCGCTGGCCGGCAGCCGTCGCCACCGGGAGGCCGGCGCCGAGTGGATCGCCCGCCACGGCCTGCGCGTTGCCGCGGAGCAGGTGGTGATCACCGCGGGCGCGCAGCACGCGATCACCGTGGCGTTGAGCGCGCTCTGCAAGCCGGGCGATTCGGTGTTGACCGAGGCGCTCACCTACCCGGGTCTGAAGACGGCGGCGCAGCTCCTGGGACTCACCCTGTCGCCGGTCGCGATCGACGGGGAGGGGCTGGTGCCGGCGGCGCTCGATCGCGCGGTGCACCAATCGGGCGCGCGCGTGCTCTACTGCATGCCGTCGCTGCACAACCCGACGACCGCGACCATGAGCCGGGCCCGGCGCGACGCGATCGCCGACGTGGTCGACAGCCGCGGCCTGAGCGTCATCGAGGACGACGTCCACGGACTGCTTGCGGACGAGGCGGCGCCGCCGCTCGCGGCGCGCATCGCCTCGCGCGCGTTCTACATTGCCAGCACGTCGAAACTACTGGCGGGCGGCCTGCGGGTGGCGTTTCTCGCGGCGCCGG